>WJJO01000100.1 GCA_014729665.1 Caldifarciminota bacterium | reverse complement strand
TCGTAACCGTCCTTCTTATCTCCCCAGGCGTCGTCGAGGAATACAGAGTCGATCCCTTCGGATGAATGCTGTCCGCGAGTATCCTGAATGACGAGTGCGTAACTTGAACTGTCGGTGAACGCTGCTATCAACTCAGGCTTTTGTCTTTCCCTTCCGTAAGGTGTTCGTATAAGGACTGCAGGAACTGAAGTACTATCCAGACCTTCCGGCAGATAGACATCGGTTTCCAGATTAATCCCATCCCTCATCTTGACCATGTGGGTCGATTTAGTATAGGTAAATACTGTGTTTGCCGTGAGGACTATTCCGATAATTACGGTCATCATTTTCTTCATTTAATCTCCAGATTTCATTCAAGATACTCTTTCAACGACGTAAGTCAAGTTTAACACTAAAGGAAAACTCCAGATCTGTAATGATTCCCAATCCTATCTAATATTCTGTCGGGGTATTAAACCTGTGCAGTTCACGAAGTGAACTGCTAAAAGACTTGCGAAGCAAGTCTTCGGGAACCAGGGATTACGACTCTTTTCGTTCGTCATCACTCGCTTCGCTCGTGTCGAACCCCTCAACTTCTCTTACATCTTAACTGATCCAGAGCTTTCCGAATACCGAATAATATCAAGCTGGATCAATGGGTTATAACTGATCCAGAGCATTCCGGTTACCGGGTAATATCAAGCTGGATCAGTTAATCGGTTAATACCTCTAATAAAAACACCCCACAGACTTAACTGGGGGTGTTTACCTGGGGAACAGGGATTCGAACCCCGATTAACTGATCCAGAGTCAGCCGTCCTGCCATTAGACGATTCCCCAATCAATTCCTTGAACCAGATTATAGGTAAGCAAAAACGAATGTCAACCTGGATTGAATAGCAACTTATTTGCTTGACACCCCAACTGTATCCGTTACAATAAGTCATATGAATGAGAACAGCAACGCAGTAGCCGCAATAGGCTATATACCACCTTTATTCTGGATACCCCTGTTTCTTTCTGGGGATGATGAACTTGCCAAGTTTCACGGACGTCAGGCGTTCGTTATACTTATCGGGTGTGTACTGACAATACTTCTGATCGGACTTTTCCTGCGCTGGATCCTCGGATGGTTTGCCCCTTTTCGTGTCGTAATAGATTTCATTCAAGGTGCATTTTATATACTGTTTATAGTCGCCTCGGTCTTTGGGGCAGTTAAGGCCGCAAAGGGTGAACTATGGCGTATTCCGCTTCTCGGTGCGTTTGCAGAACGTTTGAATATTTAAGGCTCGGTACCGAACATTGCCGGGCAAGTCATTTTTGAGAGATAATTCAATGTACCCAGATCAATAGATGTCTACAGTTTGTTGTCAGCAGGTTTAAGTAATTGAATTCGATAAGAATAGGCCGGCATTTGCCGGCCTTAATGTTTTCCTGCAACCTTTTCTCCACCAGAAAGAAAAGGGCAACAAGTTATACACCCTCGGGTGCCGGAGGTATCTGGCCTTCCTTCATCAAAAGTTGTACAGATTCACGTGCATTCTTAATAATCTTCTCCGCTTTGTTCATCTCGTCTTCGTAGGTAACGTCGGTAATACCTGCAACACCGTCGGAGATAGCCTGCATGGCTACAGCGGCCGCCTCTCGGGGAAAGACCTCCCATTCATCCATTGAAGGGATGATATAATCGGGTTTAAGCCCCTTGTCCTCGGCGACCTTGGCCAACTCCTTCGCCGCGGCGATGCACATTCCATCGGTAATGGTAGAGGCACGTACGTCAAGTGTTCCGCGGAAGATGCCGGGGAATCCCAGTGAGTTGTTGACCTGATTGGGGAAGTCGGAGCGTCCGGTGGCCACAACCGCGGCTCCCGCTTCCTTGGCTTCCCAGGGCCATATCTCGGGAACCGGGTTGGCGCAAGGGAAAACGATGGGATCGGAGCCCATACCCTTTATCCATTCAGGCTTTATGGTTCCCGGACCCGGGGTGGATGCCCCCACCATAGCGTCGGCACCCTTCATAGCTTCTTCCGGACCGCCCGTAATATTATCCTTGTTAGTTATCTGGGCAAGTTCCCACTTTTCCTTATACTTTTCTGCGAGTTCGGTTCGTCCCTTGTGAAGAGCACCCTTGGAGTCAACTAATATCATGTTCCCGGGATCGAATCCCCCGGAGATACATACATGGGCTGCACGGATATTGGCGGCACCTGCACCGATGAACACCAACCTGACATCCTCGATTTTCTTACCCACAAGCTTGACAGCATTGATAAGTCCGGCGTAGATGATTGCTGCGGTACCCTGCTGGTCGTCGTGCCAAATGGGTATGTGGGCTTTTTTTCGAAGCTCGTCAAGTACATAGAAGCATTTGGGTTGGGAGATGTCTTCTAGATTAACACCCCCGAACGATGGCTGGAGAAGCATCACGGTTTCGATGATTTTATCCGGATCCTTGGTGTCCAGGCATATGGGGAAGGCATCTACACCGCCCAGGTACTTGAACAGAAGCCCCTTGCCTTCCATGACCGGGAGTCCGGCTTCAGGTCCGATGTCGCCAAGACCCAAAACCCGGGTTCCGTCGGAGACCACAGCCACCATGTTTCCCTTGTTGGTATGTTCGTAAACTTTTTCCGGATTTTCGTTGATGTCCCTGCAGGGTTTTGCCACACCCGGTGTGTACCAGATAGCAAAGTCGTTCAACGTTCGAACAGCGCACTTGGCCATAACCTGCACCTTTCCTTTGTAATGGGGGTGCATTATCATCGCATCCTTGCCCGGCTTTTGCGCCTTGGCAAGAAGTTCATCAACATCCTTCTTAACCATTATCATTTCTCCTTTGGATTTAGCTTGAACACTTCAGGAAGAAGCGCTTTCAAAGATGTCAAACGCTTCCTTGTTTTTGATAACAACAATATGGGTACGTCTCCTTTTCTTAATACCGGATCGGTAAATTCGGCGATAGTCGTCAGGCATGCCCCACAGGGAACGGTAAGTTCTTCTGTAGGCGTATAGATCGCTATCGCTCGTATTATTTTTTCCCCAGCGGAAACAGCCGCCGCAATTGCAGTACGTTCTGCACAGATACTCAGTCCGTAGGAGGTATTTTCCACGTTTGTTCCGCTGTAGATTCGTCCATTTTCTGAATACACAGCGGCCCCGACAGGAAACTGTGAATAAGGGGAATAGGAATTAGCCACAACTTCTTTTGCCGCTTGCTTAAGCCTTTTTTCGACCCCTTTTGGAATGTTTCCCTTGAGTTCAGCCCCGGTGTAACTACCGGGTTTTTCTACCGGTATCATATTGGCACAAAGCTTACACCGATTTCAGATATTGTCAACCATTTCCTACAAGGATTGAGGAACGAATACTTTCATGATGATTATTACCTTACCGGCAAGATTCAGAGGGAGAAAACAAGCTGCACAGAAAACTTAAGCCCTAATATGTCAAGCAAGCAAAAGGTAAATTGGCTAAACTATTAACCCTTATAGTTGATTAGATTCCATTCGCTTGACACTCGTTACCGGGAGGTTATAATCCCTTGTTATGGATAAGGCATATCGTTCAATAGTGAAAGCAATCACCTGGAGAGTGATCGGGACATTGATGCTTGGAACTATCAGTTATCTAATTACAGGTAGCATTAAGCACACGACCCTTATTACTATCATATTTGAAGTTGTTCAACTTATAAACTACTTCTGGCACGAAAGGGTGTGGATGCAGATAAAATGGGGCAAGGTTGTACATCCTTTATCCGTGTTGCCGGTATCAAAGAAGATAGCTCCCGAGCATATGGAAATTTTAGCAAAAAAGCTCAACGAGTGGGGATATCTTGATCAAACTAAACCACCGAAACCGAGAAGAAAGTTGAAACCTCGTCGGAGTAAGGTTTTAATCCCGCTCGGAGCGAGATTAAAAAAGGAGACGATTGGATGAGTTTGCTCGAGAATACCGATGACATCAAGGAACTTGTCAACGGTTTACATTTCAAAGAAAAGATCGATCGTTCGTTGCAGTTGATCGATGAAGCATACCAGCGTTACGGCGACAGGCTTGTAGTCGCCAACAGCCTGGGTAAGGACTCGGTGGCCGTGTGGGATTTAGCCAAGAAGGTGGCACCCAAGATTCGCGGCTTCGTAGTAACCACCCGTTACAAACCTAAGGCGACCAAACAGTTCATGCGCGAACTTGTTGAAAGATACCCAGAAACAAGGGTTTA
>WJJO01000099.1 GCA_014729665.1 Caldifarciminota bacterium | reverse complement strand
CACTTATATAATGCGGGACGGGGCCTATGTAAAGGTTCCCGTTAGAGTACAGAAATTTCAAGTAAGGAGAGGCTTATGAAGAAAGTCTATCTTAGAGCTTTAATCCTTTTGGTATTGCCTTTTTCAATAATGGCAACGCAGATTATATTGGAACCGGGATTTAGGGCTTCGGTTGAACCATTCAATCCAGAAAACAAGTTATCGCCAATGCCTGAAGATACTTTAGAATTAATCAGGGATGAGAATACTGCTACTTGGGCGTATTCGACCCAAACCGGAGACAGATGGGCTGTGATGTTTACACCTCCACAATACCCTTTTAATCTACTTTATGCTGGATATGCACCGGTTACATGGTCCGATGATACGGCAGGCTGGCATGCTGAATGTGATTTAGTATTTTTTTCAGGCGATAGTACCGACGGCCCGACAAGTGAGTTTGGACGAATTACGGATTCAGCCACAGCGGAAGGTGAATGGAACTGGTTTGATGTCAGTAGCCTGAATATAGAGATCACATCGGGAAGTTTTTTCTTTGCAGTCGAGTATTTAGAAGATTACAATCCCGGCATCTGGCTGGATGGGGTTTCACCCGAACATCATGTTTCATGGCTCTATGGAAATGTCGGGGGAACAGTCGATTGGTATCCATTTGACGCGCTTTCTATCGATGGAATGAACCTGGGTGATACCTTCGATATCATGTTACGCGTTGTAGGTGAGGTGCCCGGTGATCAGTTATTGGCCGATTTTTCAGCCGATCCCAGGACAGGTCCCGCAGCACTGACCGTTCAATTTTCCGATATGTCATCCGGAAACCCCACTGAATGGGAATGGGATTTCGGAGACGGGTACACGTCAACAACTCAGGATCCTAATAAGGTATACGCCGATCCCGGCAACTACACCGTTTCCCTTACCGTTAGCGACGGGGTGAACGAGGATACCGAAACCAAAACAGATTTTATCGTAGTTGGTGAACCTAGTCCACCTACGGCTGCTTTCTCCGCAGACCCAACCTCAGGACCGGCACCTTTAAGTGTAACCTTTTCAGACGAATCGACCGCTAATCCTACAAGCTGGTTGTGGGATTTCGGTGACGGTAGCAGCAATGAAACGACTCAGAATCCTACCCATTTGTACAACGATCCCGGAACATACAGCGTTACGCTTACAGCAACCAATACCTTCGGTTCCGATGATACGACCCGCACCGATTATATCAACGTTGGTTCAGCGCCTGATCCGGTTACCGCCAATTTCACCGCAAACCCAACAACTGGAACGGCTCCGCTTACCGTTACCTTTTCCGATCAGTCCACAGGCAATCCCGATTCCTGGGAGTGGTCTTTCGGCGACGGCCAGATATCAACCCAGCAGAATCCTTCCCATGAATACACCGATCCTGGTAATTACGACGTGGAACTTATCGCAACCAGGGGGACCTCAACCAGTACGAATTACGATTCGGATACCCTATTGCGTACCGGAGAAATAACGGTTAACGCCCCTAATCCCCCGGTTGCAGGTTTTACCGCAGATCCGTCCTCAGGTTATGTTCCGTTTACCCACCGTATGACGGTAAGCTTTACCGATACATCAACCGGAGATATAAACAACAGATCATGGAATTTCGGCGACGGTTCGACTTCAACAGAACAGAATCCAACCCATACCTATACCTCTTCAGGAACATTCGACGTTCAGCTGATCGTATCGGGCGCTGACGGCGCCGATACGGCAACTAATCAGATTGTGCTGGCCGATGTACCTTCAGCATATTTCGCCTTGTCAACCCTGGCCTCCGCCTCTAGCAATGAAGTGGAAATACGTTATGGGATTCCGAAACAATCTAAGATTGAGATTCTTCTGTATAATGTAAACGGAGAACTGATTCGCCACATGCTGCATGAAGAGGTTGCGGTGGGTGAGTATATAACAACCTGGAACCTGAAAGACAATAAAGGGATTGCGGTATCCCCGGGGGTTTACTTCGTAAAGATATTTTCAGATGATAAAGCGGTAGCTTCGTCAAAGGTGGTAATAACCCGGTAGAGAAAAAAACTAGGCCAGAAACTACAAAGAAAGGATATGAAGGTTTGGAGAAGATGATTATCCGGAAGGGGAATTATACAATAGATGGATTAAACCCTTGACAACTTTCAAGTTCTGGCTTATTATATCAGGGGAAATCCCCATGATAAGTTTGTAGTAACTGCAAACTAGGAGGTTATATGTTTAGAAAATGGTTACTTTTATGTATTTTAATACAGGGATTGTTTGTACCGAATTCGACATATCCAGCCAACGGAGACATCAGATGGCAGTACAATATAGGCAGGGATATACCTTCTTCTCCGGCATTGGACCCTTCGGATTTTACAATTTATGTGGGTTCACGAGATCGCAATCTTTACGCATTTTATCCCGACGGTTCTTTGAAATGGAATTACGAAACAGGCGGTCGGATTAACTCTTCACCGGCGGTTGGTTCTGATGGAACCATTTATGTGGGTTCCCTCGATGACTATCTCTACGCCATCAATCCTGACGGTTCCCTCAAGTGGAGTTATCAAACCGACGCGGATATCCTTTCCTCTCCTGCTATCGGTTCAGACGGAACTATCTACATAGGTTCCTACGATACTTACCTTTATGCAATTAACTCTGACGGTGGTCTTGAATGGAGATTTCCGACTGGAAGAGGAATTACCGGTTCGCCGGCCATAGGTTCAGACGGTACTATCTATATAGGATCGCTGGATCATTTTGTCTACGCGATCAATCCGGACGGAAGTGAACAATGGAGCGAAGATGTAGGTAAAGCGATGGATGCTTCGATCGCTATAGGTTCTGACGGGACGCTCTATGTTGGCGGACGAGGCGACCAGATGGGTTCTACCGATGGTCACCTCTTTGCCGTCAGTTCTTCCGGCTCCCTTCAATGGACGTATAATAATTCGGGGTCACTTCTTCTGGTATATTCATCACCTGCAGTGGGTACAGACGGAACAATATGCTTCGGTTCAACCGATAATTATCTCTATGCAATTACACCCTCAGGCGGCATGGATTGGCGTTATCAAGCCGGAGATCAGGTTAAGAACTCTTCACCTGCTATCGGTTCGGACGGGACTATTTATTTCGGGTCATGGGACGATAACCTTCACGCAATAACCGCTGGAGGAGGACCTTCCTGGACTACCTCAACCGGTGACGATATAGAATCCTCGCCGGCTATCGATCCACTGGGAACTATCTATGTTGGATCCCAGGATGGGATACTATATGCGATAGAAAGCTCCTCGCAAGGCCTTGCCGGCTCTTCCTGGCCGAAATTCCGTCACGATTTGCAGAATACCGGCAGGGTCGGGTATCAATCACCTACAGCACCTGCACCCTCAGCCGACTT
>WJJO01000098.1 GCA_014729665.1 Caldifarciminota bacterium | reverse complement strand
TTCCCCAGGGTTACACCGGCATTGCCGCGCATGAGATTCCCCAGGGAGGAGTAGCCGCCCGAGGCTCCTGCGCTTACTCCGAGACTCTTCCCGTCGAACGGGTTGTACCCCGAGGTTACAAAGTTGACTACACCGCCGACCGCATCGGAACCGTAAAGCACCGATCCCGGGCCGCGCACTATCTCAACACGATTCAACTGCTCGGGTTCAATAAGCAGTACGTGATCACCACCGGGGCGCAGGTCGAGCATCGGAACACCGTCCCACAAAACAAGCACCTGGGATTCGTACATGCCCCGTATTACCGGTCTGGTGGAGCCTGGCCCGGTAGCGGAAAGGGCAACACCTGACTGCTGTGAAAACGCTTCCTCCATACGGGCTACGTTTCTGGTTTCTATCATATCCTCGCCGATGACGTTGGTGGGCACCGGTGCGGTCTCGCTCGCGCTGCGTCTTGCGGTTACGGTGACCGCTCCAACGCCTACGGCTGATGGATGCAGCTTGACGGCAAGGTAGGTTGATTTCGTCTCGGATACGTTCAGGGTCTTTGTGTAAACAGCGTATCCGAGGTAGGTTACTTCTATTGTAACCTTGCCCTGGGGCAGTCCGGAAAGACTGAAACCACCGCGCGCGTCTGTCGCGGTTCCCAGTGTTGTTCCCGCGACTACAACATTAGCTCCCTCAAGCGGCGTGCCCAGATCAGCATCTACAACGACTCCTTCGAGCGCCGCCGCTTGAACTAAAGTGCACATTGCCAGGAAAACGGCAACGAATGTAAGTGCCTTGAATTTCACTTAGGCCTCCATTATTTTTCACCGCATTCTTGTGTATGCGGTAAAGAGTTTATTTAGTTAAGAGATTAGTGAGGTGTAAAGGCCTAAGGGCGGTGCCCGGCTTTCGTGGTAAAATTGATGTTGAGTGAAATATACTTCATTGTCTTGCAGGCTGAAGAATCTTATGAAACGGGATTCCGGCTCGTTAATTTCGATTACGACCTGTTCTGCCGGTGCGGCCTTGAGGGCGCAAATAGAACAGTGGTGTTGGTGAGCCTTCGGACCCTGATGGTCATGGTGTGAATGTGGTAATATGGATAACGCAAACCACAGCGATACGGCCAGAAACACGGGCGAAACGAACAGCTCTTTTTTCCCGAATGTCTGGCCCTTGGAACCGTAGGGCTTCATAAGCGGTAAATTATAAGTTCGAAGGGTATTAAGTCAACCTATGGGGTTGCCTGCGGGGACTTAAGCCTCCACCATTCACAGGTTAAGGGGATGAGGTAGAGAAAATCTTATATGCAGGACAGACGCTTGCGATTTAAAAAATCATACTCTTGTCTGTTAACGAGACCGCAGACAGGAGTGTCTGCGCCACACGTTGACGCTTACTGTAGCGCGAGACCGTTTGCGGTCCGTTAGAGTCATACTTCCGAACCGGATTTCCCAATCTTCTAATCTTCCAATCTTGAAATCCGCATCATCTGCGTATAGATTCAAAAATAATCCGTGTAAATCTGTGTACGCTTTCGTCGGAGTTACGCAAAGCGACGACTTCAATCTGTGGTTAAAATTCTATCCATTTTCAAATCGCTTGACAACAGCATGTCAGCGATTATCATAAATCCATGAGGCAAGTTGTAGTATATCCGGGCGAGGACGGCTACTGGGTTGTCGAGTGTCCCAGCTTGCCCGGCTGCGTAAGTCAGGGAAAGACTAAGGAAGAGGCGGTTGCCAATATCAAGGAAGCTATTCAGGGATACATCGAAACCCTCAAGGAAGACGGGCTTCCCGTTCCTGAAGAACGTTTCGAAACAATCGTCGTCGCGGTGTGACAAAACTTCCCCGAATTTCCGGTCAGGAATGCGTCAAGGCTTTGCTGAAAGCAGGATTCATTGTCAAACGGCAGCACGGGAGTCATATAATCTTGCGCCGCAAAGACCCGTTTGCTCAAGTTGTCGTTCCAGATCACAAAGAGTTGGATAAAGGTACGCTTCGGGCGATAATTCGTTCCGCCGGACTGACGTTGGAAGATTTCGTTAAACATCTGTAGATACT
>WJJO01000004.1 GCA_014729665.1 Caldifarciminota bacterium | reverse complement strand
GGTAATCATCTGTGCCGCCATGGATTTTTTTTGCAACTATCATGGGGATTTCGTACGGGTGTAGCGCTTTGATTTTTTCGGCAAGTGCGGGATATTTTCCCTCCGTTGTTTTCAATACGGCAATCACCTCGTCTTCGGCGGCAATACCCCCTTCCCATCGGTACAATGAAAACGCTGGTATAAGATTAACACATGCCGCAAGCCTTTCTGCGATAAGTTGACGTGATACCTTTTTTGCCTGATCGAGATCTGTGAAACTGGTGTGGACTTCAAGGAACATCAGTCCTTCAAGGTGGCAAGGGTGGTCGATGCAAAGAAGTCATCCAAAAGGGCCCGAAGTTTCTCCCAGTACTCATGAGCGGAGCAGTTTTTTTCCCTTATGCAGTGTTTTGATTTCCGGGTGCAGGGGGCGGCATATACCCCGTTAGGCTGAACAGCCTTAATTACGTCGCCTAAGGATATCTTGTCCGGTGGTCGAGCCAGGAAATACCCTCCATACATACCCCTGACGCTTTTGACTAAACCAGCCTTACGCAGCTTCAAAAAAAGTTGTTCGAGGTACTTGACGGATAAGTCTTCGTGTTCTGAGATTTCTTTGATGGAAATCGGATTATCCCTGTGGCTTGCGAGTACTAAAACTGCCCGTACGGCGTAGCGAATTGTAGTATTCAGTCTGTTCACAATCCTATTATAAAGCTATGGATTAGGGTTGTCAACCCCTCGATTTACGATTCTTGACATGGAAGCCGGAAGTGTTAGACTAAAGAATGACGGATGTAGTAGTTACCGGAGCAAGCGGCAGATTGGGCTCGGCACTGTATGCATATCTTAAAGGTTTAGGCAGCAAGGTGATTGGGGTTACGCGCGGCGATTTTGACCTCGCATCACCGGCAGACGTCAGTCGGTTTGTCAGGGATACCAGACCCGATTTTCTCTTTCATCCTGCAGCTATGACTAACGTGGATGCGTGTGAACGGGAGCCTGAGAAGGCATACTCCGATAACGTGAAGGCAACCGAGAATCTCGCGCGGTCATCTATTGAACACGGGGTAAGGTTTATCTACTTCAGTACCGATTACGTCTTCGACGGGGAAAAGGGGGAGCCCTACATCGAGACCGATACCCCAAATCCTGTAAACGTTTACGGTAGAACAAAGCTTAATGCCGAGGAATCAGTTACAGGTATTGTAAAAGATTACCTGATAATAAGGGTATCCTGGCTTTTTGGCGTTCCCGGTGATTTCTGCTCTTTCGTGCTCTCAAGACTAAACCAGGGGCTACCTCTCAAATTGACTACCGACCATCGTGGTGCACCCGCATATATCCCCGATCTCCTGTCCGTAATCTGGGAGATGGCAAAGTCCGGTGAACAGGGTATATTTCACCTGGTCAACTCCGGTGACTGTACGCGTTTTGAGATGGGTAACGAAATCTTGAGCATCCTTGGTATGGACGCGGAACCGGAGGCCGTATGCGGGACTGATGTTGGGTTCCTAGCCAAAAGACCTCCACAGTCGGTGCTCGAGTGTTCCAGGTTAAAACACAAATTCGGTATCTCGCTGAGAAGCTGGCAGGAGGCCTTGGGTGATTATCTTAAAGACGCCGGCTAAGGTCAACATCGGTTTGTGGGTGGAAAGGCGCCGCAAGGACGGATACCACGATCTCCGATCACTGTTTTTCCCTGTCAGTTTATTCGACACATTAAGGATAGAGAAGATCCCCGAAGGAATAGAATTAGCCTGTGAGGCTCCCTACGTTCCGAAGAACGATAAAAACCTCGTGTGGAAAGCGGCCTATCTTTTCTTTACATATACAGGGATTCGTTCGGGCGTTAAGGTGGAGCTTGGTAAGGAAATCCCGGTGGGAAACGGCCTGGGTGGAGGTTCTTCGGATGCAGCAGCGACACTTTTAGGGATGGATAAGCTTTTCCAAACGTCACTGTCCGCAGATGAACTTTTTTCGCTTTCACTCGAACTGGGTATGGATTGCCCCTTCTTTCTTGACCCAAGGCCTTCGCTTGTTACCGGGAGAGGTGAAGAGTTGAAACCCGTGGATATTCCGTCTTTTGATCTTGCCGTGTATTCTCCGGAGTTTAACGTACCAACCCCCTGGGCTTACAGGCACTTGCGTCGGTTGACAAAAGGGGGGAATCCGTGTAAACTTCTGGCTAAGGCTCTTTCGGAACGCAGCTATCAGGAAGCGGGACGTTGGCTTTATAATTCCTTTGAAGAGGTAGTATATAAACGCTATCCCATCCTGGAGGATATGGCCGCTTGGTTTCTATCTCAGGGTGCGGCATTTTCCGGCTTATCCGGCAGCGGAGCGGCTTTATTCGCCTTCTTGCAGCGGGAGTCGGGAGATATTGACCTTCCCGAAAGCGCGCACGGCAGATTATATAAAGTGAGGACCCTTAAAAGTTGGGGCGTCGTCTAATGGCAGGACACAGGATTTTGGTTCCTGGAATCGGGGTTCGACTCCCTGCGCCCCAGTGTTACAAGGAGGATTATGACGCGAAACAGCATGAAGGTATTCTGCGGAAACTCGGTTCCGCGTCTTGCACAAAACATAAGTAAAAAACTCGGGTTCAACCTGGGCAAGGTTACGGTGGATCGATTCTCAGACGGAGAGATTCGAGTTAAGATTGAGGAAAACGTACGGGGTGCGGACGTTTTCATCATTCAATCCACTCAGGCTCCATCGGATAATCTGATGGAACTCCTTTTGATGTGTGATGCCGCAAAGAGGGCTTCAGCATCGAGGATTACTACAGTAATTCCCTACTACGGTTACGCGCGCCAGGATAAGAAGGATGAACCACGAGTACCGATTACCGCCAAACTTGTCGCCGATCTTCTGAGCCAGGCAGGGGCCAGTCGTATATTGGCCCTCGATCTGCACGCGGAACAGATACAGGGTTTTTTCGATATTCCGGTCGATCATCTTTATGCGACACCACTGTTCGCCGAGTTTTTCGGCAAACGAAACCTTGCCGACTATATCGTAGTTGCACCCGATGCGGGCAGTGCGAAGAGGTCGAGGGGTTACGCAAAACGGATGGGTAATCTGCCGATGGCGATTGTCGATAAGCGCAGAGAGAAGAAGGATAAACCGGAAGCACTCAATCTGGTAGGTGCAGTTGAAGGAAAGAAATGTCTGCTTTTGGACGATTTGATAAGTACCGGTACAACACTGATTGAAGCAACCGGACTGCTGTTAAAGAAGGGGGCAAAAGAGGTCAGGGTTGCTGCGACACACGGTGTGTTTTCAGGAGAAGCAATCGAAAAACTTAAGGCTTCTCCTATTGAAGAGATAGTTATTACCGATTCGCTGCCTCGTGATCTGCCGGCAGGCAAATTTCGTGTTCTTTCGATCGCGGGCCTGTTGTCTGAGGCGATAAGACGCATTCACAACGGTGAATCGGTAAGTTCATTGTTTATTTGAAGAGATTGTATATCTGAGTTCAGGTTTTTCCCCGAACTCGATTGACAGAAGGAGAAAGATGGCTAAGAATAGACTGAAATACGAACTGCGAGAGGTTACCGGCAAATCGGCTGCTCGTAAGTTACGCAAGAGCGGAAGGGTTCCGGCTGTCATTTACGGCAGGGGAGAAGCGTCCCTTACCGCTACTGTAAATTGCGAAGAATTGGTTGATCTGATTAACGACTTGAAAGGCAAGCTCCTGATTACCGAGTTGGTTCCGCCTTCCGGAGACGGTTACCGTGCCGCTATTAAATCTATCCAAAGGCATCCCCTTACCGATGAGTTCCTGAATGTGGATTTCCAGAAGATACACCCGGGGGAGATGCTTAACGTTAGTATTCCGATTATCCTAAAAGGTACACCTTCGGGACTCAAGATGGGCGGGCTTTTGGAACATATACGCTACGATTTGGATGTACGCGGTCCCGTATCCAAGCTTCCCCTGCACATCGATGTCGATATAAGTGAACTCGATGTGGGTGATGGGATTCGTGTCAAGGACATAACCTTTGCAGAAGGCGTAGAGGTTCTCGATCCGCTCGAAGGTTTGATCGTGGCTGTGGTTCATCCTCGTAAGGCCAAGGCCGTTGAGGTTGTCGCGGCAGAAGAGGGCATTGAGGGTGAAGAAGAAACCCCTGAGGAAGCTGCAGAAGAGGCCGAGACCGGCGAAGAAACAGAGGAAGCCGGCGAGGAGTGACCATTTTCGGATTAGGAAACCCTGGCGAAAAATACCTCATGTCCAGACATAACCTTGGATTTATGGTAGTAGATGCCCTCGCCCACCACCTTTCTATGAGGTTCAAGCCGGGGGACGAGGCACTCGTTGCTGAGGGTTCCTGCTCCGGAAAAGCACTTCGACTGGTAAAACCTCTATCTTACATGAATCAATCCGGGAGGGTTCTAAAAAGGATACTCGCGGGTAACCACGACGATTTCCTGGTCGTTGTTGATGACGTAGACCTTGAGTTTACAAGGCTCAGACTGCGCAAGCAAGGGGGGGCTTCCGGTCATAACGGGCTCGAATCGGTAGCATACCACCTAGGTACAGAAGAGTATCCCAGGCTTCGTTTGGGTATAGGACCCAGACCTCCCGGTGCCGATCTATCCGATTACGTGCTGGAGACCTTCTCTCCGGATGAGTTAGAAGAGGTGAAGGTCGTGGTGTCTCGTGCAGCCGATGCCTGCCTTCTCGTCCTGGAAAAAGGCATCGACGTCGCCATGAACGAGGTAAATCCGTAGTGAAGATAGGTATAGTCGGGCTTCCCAACGTCGGGAAATCGTCTCTGTTTAACCTTCTGACCGGGACAGGGGCAGCCGCAGACTCCTACCCTTTTACGACAATAGATGCAAATCGAGGCATGGCTCCCCTGCACGATCCGATACTTGAGAGCCTTGGAAGATTGCTCGATCCGCAAAAGTTGACACCTGCCCAGATAGAGGTGGTGGATATCGCAGGCCTTATTAAGGACGCCCACAAGGGCGAAGGCCTCGGGAACCGTTTCTTAGGCCATATCCGTGACGTGGATATGATATTTCACATCCTGCGGGGTTTCGCCGACGAGGGTATACCTCACGTATTCGATACTATCGATCCCGCCCGTGACCGAGAGGTCGTTCTAACCGAGATGGCTCTCTCCGATCTCGATATTGCCGAACGCAGGCTGAAATCAAAACGCAAGCAGGCCGATGCAGGTGATGAAGTGAAATTACTGGAACGGTACTGTAAACTTCTGTCGGAAGGTTCCTACGGCCTTAACGGTTCCTGCAACGAGGAAGAGGGAGCCTTTCTGAAATCTATCGGGTTTCTGATGCCGAGGCCGCGAATCGACGTATTGAATCTTTCAGATACGGGGGAATCACCCTCCGATAACGAAACCTATCTTCTATCCGTTAGCCTGGAGGAAGCCCTTGCGGATTTTAACGCCGATGAGCGCAGACAGATGAGGATTGATGCGGGTTTAGATCCACGAGGGGGTTTTGGTTTACTTGAAGATGCGCTTTCAAGGCTAAATCTTGTGAGATTCTACACCGTTAAGGGGGAGGAGGTAAGAGCCTGGACGATCAAGAAAGGTGCCACCGCAGTACAGGCCGCCGGAAAGATTCATACCGATATTGCCGAAGGTTTTATAAAGGGCGAGGTCGTTAACGCCGAAGACTTGCTTGCCGCAGGCTCATGGGCGGAAGCAAGCGAAGCCGGTAAGCTTAAGGTGGAAGGAAAAGATTATCAAATAAACAACGCAGACGTTCTGCTGGTTAAGTTCAGATAGGAGGAAAGTTGAGACCCTACGAGGCCGTATTGATTCTTAAACCAGACGCCGAAGAAAAACTGATATCCGGATTCCAGACAAAGTTCAGGAAGCTGCTAAAAGAAGGCAAGGCAGTCAGGATAGAGACGATTGAGGATGACGTAAGGGACCTTGCCCACGATATCAGCAAACACCCCAGGGCACGCTTCTGGCGCGTCGGTTTCGAAGCGGAGTCAGGTTTGGTGGACAGGATTCGCGAAGCGATCTGTCACGATGAGATTTTATTAAGGCAGGTTTATCTTCATTCGACCGTTGATTCTACAGCAGATGCATCCACGGAAAAGGCATCCGGGGCCGATGAGGAACCGGAAATCCAATCAGAAGAGAAAACGGATAATAAGGTTACAGATGCAAATGAAGAGGTCAAAGACGCGGAAGAAGATACAGAAAAGGAAGATGCTAAAAAGGAAGATACTGATAAGAAGGGTACTGAAGATGTAGAAGCAAAGGAGTCCGAAGAGGTTTCCGAAGAAGCTTCCGAAGAGGCTGCTGCAGAGTCAGTTGAAGAAACTGCCGAAGAAACCAAGAAAGAGAAAGACAAACAAAAGGATTCAGGCTAGGAGGAGATATGTCTGACTTAAAGATGCCCAATCTCAATTATGTTCTTTTATCAGGAAGATTGGTTGCCGACCCGGAGCTACGATACACACCAAAAGGAACCGCGGTATGTTCGTTTCGTGTGGCCGTGAATAAACGGTACAAGGACAGGGATACCGGTGAGTGGAAAGAGGATGCCAACTTCTTCAGTATCGTAGTATGGGACCGGATGGCGGAGATGGCAGGCGAGCGATTGAAGAAAGGTTCGCCTGTGGTCGTAGAAGGCAACCTGCGATCGAGGTCTTATGAGGCCCAAGACGGAAACCGCCGCTATGTGGTGGAGATTGTATCCAGGAGACTGCAATTCCTGGAGAAAGCCCCCTCTACCGGGGATTATTCCCCTGAGGGCGCGGGACAATCGGATAAGGGCCTTGAAGATGATCCTTTTGAAAACTAATGCGGAAAAAAGGAGTTGAGCAAATATGATGAGACGACGCAAAGAGTGTCGATTCTGCAGCGAGGGTAAAGACAGTATTTCACCCTTCGACAGTAAATTAGGCCGATACCTTACCGATAAAGGTAAGATAGTAAATCGAAGGATTACCGGAGTATGCGCCAAGCATCAGCGTAAACTTTCAAGGGCGATTAAAAAGGCGCGTAATCTCGGTATTCTTCCCTACGTGGCTCATTAGGTGAACTGTCGTGGAAGTTATACTTACTCAAGATGTTGTCAAGTTGGGCAACAGGGGAGAAGTTGTTCGGGTCAAGAGCGGTTATGCCCGTAATTATCTGATTCCTCGAAAGATGGCTCTTCCTGCGACATCCTCGAATAAACGTCATGTTGCGGAGATTATTCGTCAGACCAAAGCTAAGGTGGAAAAGGAACGTTCCTCAGCAGAGCTTCTTTATGAAAAACTTAACGGCGAACACATTAAGTTAAACCTTGCTTTCGGTGAAACCGGAAAGGCCTACGGTTCGATAACGGCCAAAGATATCGCCTCAAGCTTCAGGGATAAGGATATTTATTTCGATCACCACCAGGTTATACTCGATCACCCCTTAAAGGAGGCAGGATCCCACGACGTCCAGATAAAATTGTTCGAGGGTGTAACGGCTACGGTTAAGGTCTGGGTCGTTCCGGAGGGTGATTCTCCGGAACCCGAGAGTATTGAGTCCGCCGAGAAGGAGACCGGGAAGGAAGAGGATACGGAAGATACCGCAGGTGAAGCCTCAATCGAAACGGAGGACAATGAAGCATCTAGCGAGCCTGAGAAGGGGGATTGATGTGATTGAGGTGGAGGTGCAAGGTGTTTCTTTTGATTTGAACAACGCCCCGGTACTTCTGTTAAAAGAGAGGGGGGGACGGAGACTGTTGCCTATCTGGGTAGGGCCCATCGAAGCTTCGGCTATCACATACGCAGCCAGACGCGAAAGTTTTGAACGCCCTTTGACCCTTGATATCATTAAGCGTATTATTGAGGCATTAGGCTCTAAAGTGGAACGTATCATCATAACAGGACTTAAGGAGAATACATACTATGCAAGCCTGGTTCTTTCCCGCGATGATGAGGTTATTTCAATAGATGCTCGGCCTTCAGATTCGGTGGCGATTGCAGTGCATATGCGTGCACCGATCTTTGTGGATTCAGAATTAATGGAGGAGCAATCCAGGGAGATGGCCGAGGACGAAGAGGCAAAACTCGACGAATTGAAGGAACGCTTACGTGATATAGATCCCGAAAATTTCGGGAATTTCAAACTATGAGTTCGGATTCCTTTCTTGACAAGTTAATGCGAGGTGTGCAGGAATGTCTGACGCCGCAGGAGCTTTCAGATAAGATAGATGAGGTTCGGAAAAAGGGAATGCCCCTGCGTGTCAAACTCGGTATAGACGCCACCGGACCGGATATCCATCTCGGTTTTGCAGTGCCCCTGCGTAAGCTTAGGGATTTCCAGGACGAAGGGCATACGGCGGTTCTAATAGTAGGTGATTTCACCGCGATGATAGGTGACCCGTCGGGACGTTCCAAAACACGTCCACCTTTAACGCGTAAACAGGTTGATGAAAACATGGCCCGCTACGAAAGGCAGCTTTTTCGAATTCTGGATGAAGAAAAGACCGAAATACGATATAACTCGGAGTGGAGCGAGTCCCTGGGTACTCGCGGTGTACTTGAACTGCTGGGTAAGTATACGGTATCACAGATACTTCAGCGCGAGGATTTCTCCAAACGTCTTGAAGCTGGTAATCCGGTATTCCTGCACGAGCTTCTCTATCCCATCTTTCAGGGCTACGACTCGGTTGCCGTGAAGGCCGACGTGGAACTGGGAGGCTACGACCAGCGGCTCAATCTCATCGTGGGAAGGGAACTGCAGCGCGAGTTCGGACAGCCTGCCCAGGTGATAATGATGATGCCGCTCCTGGAGGGGCTTTCAGGGGGAGAAAAGATGTCCAAATCCTACGACAACTACGTTGGTATCGAGGAGGAACCTTCACAGATGTACGGGAAACTTATGTCTATCCCTGATACACTCATCCTCCAGTACTTTGAACTTGCCGCACAGGTATCTTCGTCTGAACTTTCCGAGGTTCGCAAACGGCTCGAATCCGGGGAAAATCCCCGTGATCTCAAGGCGGAGATGGCGCGTAAGGTGGTCGCTTTATACCACTCCGAGGATGCCGCACACGAGGCTGAGAATGAATTCAGGAAGGTTTTTGCCAAGGGCGGTGTGCCGGATGAGATGCCGGAAATTTCTGTATCCGCGGAATCTAAGCTCGTTGATGTTATCGCTGAAGGAGGATTGGCATCATCAAAGGGGGAGGCAAAAAGGCTAATCAAACAGGGGGGTGTCTCAATCGATGGAAAGAAGGTTACTGATTTCGATTTCCGGCTTTCGATAAAGACGTCGGTTGTTCTTCGGGTCGGTAAGCGCCGGTTTGCCCGATTGATACCCTGAATTAATCCCGGTTGAGTAATATCAAGGATAGGGGCATTAGGGAAGATACCGTCTTTCAGGGAAGGTGAAAAGGTCAGCCTCTCACCGTAAACAGTCGAACTGCTTTCGTCTACCGGTGAATAGACCAAAAAAATCTAAAAACCGCAGAGACCTTGACATGTTACCTTTTTATACTAATATAAATATGTGAGGGCAGAGGTCAAAAAGGCCCGCAGCTTATCGTCACAGGTCTTTCTAAGTTGGTCTTTAACTCGGCTCTTTGTGGCAAAGGGTGAGGCCAGAAGGAAAAAGGAGGGAGATTAAGCATCCCTCTAAAAGGTGAAACGGTATTAAGCAGAGAGAAAGTTTGAGAAAGGAGAAGGTATCTTTCAGATTCCATCCCGGGAAAACAATGCTCCATCCATCTGGTATCCCCGATATCAACTGTTTTTATTTATCTACAAGGATTATAACTCGTTCATCGTAGATGGGTATGCTCTTGACAAAACTCCTGCTAGCGATATATTTATAATATAACAAAAGACCGCTAAGAGCGGGAAAAGGCCAAAAGGCGAGGAGGTTCGCCATGATAAAAAAGACGTTATTATCGGTGGGGATAATACTGCTTGCTGCGGCAGTCCCTGCGATAGCCGGCACGTCCGGTAATCTGGATTACATGAAGCTCGATACCGGATGGGAAATCTATGAGGACATCGGCGCCACCCATGCGGTGGGTAGTTTCGCGCCGATGGCCCTGATGGAGGATGAGAAGGATTCCTTCAGTATCTACCTGAATACCTACGGGGATGTTGTCGTTTTTTCATTTGAAGACGATAACTACTGCGAGCTTGTAGACACTTCGGGTACTATCCTGTGGTCGGATATCCTGGGTAAGGACGAGTATTCCCACATCTCAGATCTTCCGGTAGGGATATACTCCGTGGTAAAGATAGGTTCGGGCAAGGGCATATCCGTACTTTCAGGAGACCCTTTCGCCAAGGGGCTCGGATGCTGGTATGCGGTTAATCAGTACAACCAGCCGCTGTCGACCAAACTCTATACGGTGGGACCTAAAGCGAGCTCGAGTGGCGATGAATTGTTCGCCGTCTTTTCATACGAGGATAACAACCACGTCATCGTTAGAAATATGGATACCGAAGAGGTTATCTGGGAGGGCGATCTCGATAGTTCGGAGTATAACATTGATATACAGGCAACTAAAATACCTCAGGTTTATGATATCGAGGCGTCCTATCCGGTGTCGGTAATGACCGTGTGCGGTGTTAACGGGATGTATATCCCGGCATTTAATGGAACCTTCACCGGTAAAAACTTCATGGCTTATCAGCATGAGTGGTCAGTAGTCCCACAGGATTGCCAGGTAATTCCGTGGGAAGATAACACCACCGTTACCATGACCGAGATGGGTAACCCTGCTAACGTTATCAAAACCGAAACTTGCAACGAGAAGGGTGATGTTAAGATGTTCAACATACCTGTTAATACGGCGGTTCATATCCATAGCGATAAGGACATCTCTCTTTCCCAGACCGAATGGTGGAGTTTCGGTCCGGACAAACCTTATCTATGCGGTTATTACATGGTGCGGGGGATAGATCCCGACGGCTTGGGTCTGGGTAAGGAGTTTTATTTGCCCATTGAGATGTCATATGGGGAGTCTTTTTCCCGACTCCACGTGGTTGCCTTTTCAGATAGCACCGACATTGCGATAACCAGAACACCGAGGGACGGCGTCGGTATCAATCCTGTCTGGGAAGGTACATTGAACAAGGGTGAGTATTATCAGTACACGAACGGCAGTGATAATGAAGATATCGCGGTGCTTCACTTGGTTGCATCCAAGGATGTTATTACCTCGCTTAGCTGTAACGACCTGCAAGGTTCCGACTTCTTCCCCGGCTGGGTACGTTACGGCCAGAGCACGATATCCGAGCCAAATCTCATAACACCCGTACCCGTAACAGAACTCATCACCCGAATTGGCAGGCAAGTGGTTCTCAAATACTTACATATGTCTGATGGCCTGCACGCGGACGTGTTCGACGCCTCGGGCCGCAAGGTATCAGAAATTCACTCGCCAGAACAGTCGGGGGAGATTGTCTGGGGTCAGGGTTACGGTCCCGGGGTTTATTTCATCAGGATTGAATCAGATATTCAGGGTTTGACAAGGAAGGTAGTGCTAATAAGGTAACAACTGCGACCTTTTCTCTGAAAGAAGAAAAGGGACATTATATAAAGGAGGACGGAATGAAGCGTCTGGTAATCTTAACATGGGTCATAATCGTACCCATTAGTCTTTCAGCTCAGGAAAGCTTCCTGAGTTACGTCTACGCCTACAACGATATAGTTGTATTCTCACATCAGAACTCGAGTGATTATCAGATGGAGAAAACGGACGGCACACCGGTGTGGTCGAACACGCTCGATGAGAACGAGTACGAACTGATTACGGATCTTGAACCCGGTGTCTACAAGGTTGCATGCCCGAACGAGTTCTCCGTCGTCTCGGGCGATCCCTGGGGTATGGGACTGGGGACCTGGTGTGCGGTCGATCAGTTCAATCGTCCTGCGAGCACGAAGCTGCTTTCGGTCGGACCTAAGTACCTCGAAGCATCCGGCAACTATGCCGAGGGGGTAATAGGGATATTTGCCTACCAAAGCGGTACACATGCAACCCTTACCGATATAGATGCCGATACTTCAATCTGGGAGGGTGACCTCGATGAAGGCGAATACTACCTTTACTGCCATGACGATCCCGATTCACCTGCAGGATTCCCTTACTCTGTGGAGGCCTCAAATCCCGTGTCCGCCATGACCCTTAACGGGATGGGTGGTATGTACGTTCCGGCGTTCAACGGTACGTTTACGGGTAAAGACTTCATGACCTACTCCCCCTACTGCTACCAAAATGGTGACGTAACCAAGAATATCGCGGTGCTCCCCTGGGAAGATAATACAAGGGTAGTAATAGTCGACCTAGATAACCCTTCAGATACGATCTGGGATTATGTATGTCCTGAAGCCGGTATCATCGAAGGAACTGATATAGCGCTGCCCGGACGTGACGATCGACATGGCAGGGGTCTTAAGGCGCACAGCGACAAGGATATCTGCTTCATGCACGTACCTTATGCAACCTATGGTAATAACCTAATTGGATTTTACATAATGGCCGGTATGAACAGAGATGGTTCTGGGATCGGAACCGAGTTCCACCTGCCCCTGGGTTGTTCGGGTTCTTCAGGTTACGAATCAAGGCTCCACGTGATAGCCTACATGGACGACGCCCAGG
>WJJO01000097.1 GCA_014729665.1 Caldifarciminota bacterium | reverse complement strand
CGATAACCTGACCTTGATTGACCTTCTCGCCTTTCTTGACAGCAAGGCTTCCCGGGATCAGGTGGGCGTAGAATGAATATTCCCCTCCCTGGTGCTCGATTGTAACGTAATTCCCCGCCGCCCATGCAACGAAGCCGTGCTCTTCCAGGATTTTATCTCCTTGTTCTTTAGGCAACCGGGATCCCAAACCTGGCGGGTTTTCACAGATTCCGTCATGACAGTCGACAACCTGGCCATCAGCACAGGCGCAAATCTCAGCACTGTAACAGGGAAAAGCTTGGTTATCGGGTTTGTCTCTCTCGAATAGCCGAAAGTCTATGGTATACTGTACCAGGTCCATGGCGAACTCCTGGGAGTGCATCCTGCGGTGGAAATGAATGTCATCGTGGGTATTAACCGCCAGCCATGCGCCTTTCAGGGGAAAGATGAAGTCATTGGCGTTCCGGTATTCCTTTATTGGGATTGAGATTGTTGCTTCCTTTGAAGCGTTATTGTGCAAATAAGTCACACCTACAGCGCACTCATCAACCGGTTTGGCCTTCGTTATCCTGAAGTGCTCTAGCAGCAGCCCCGTCTCCTGTCCGGGTTTAAGTTCTTGTGTGCTAGATACTTGGCCGGCATCCCAGAATCTCCGGGTGCCTAAAAACACCTGCCCGACTTCTCCCTCGATCCCCGTAATTGTCCTTGGGAATACTTTACATAAATTTGCAATCTCCTCCTCTGGATATGTGATATGTTTAATTGATTTACCCTCGATTCTCAGATCGAATTTGATTTGATGAATGGTAACCGAATCTGATAGGGTATTTTTTATCTTCACCGCCCTTATCATGAAATCGGACTCAATACTCCCACCCGATACCTCCCGTGAAGCACTGATTACGTACTCGGCAGGCAGGAATGATATCTTCACGAAGCCTCCTTGAAAGATATTTCTTTGACTTTAAGCCAGTATCATTTCGAGTCAGATGTGTTGATTACTCCAATCCGACAATCGCCTTGATGTACTGCAGACGATCGTAAAGCTCAGGGTTATCCGCACGTTCCTGGCTGAGTCTGCCGCGGAACTCATCTAGCGAGGTAAGCCCGTGCTTATCCATCCACTTCTGGAGCCCTTCCAGCACGGTCTCGATATGCTCCATGCCTTTCGTATATAAAGCCGAAGCCATCTCGACCACGCCTGCGCCTGCAAGGATTAGCTTGACAACGTCTGATGCGTCGTGGATACCTGTCGAGGCCGCGATGTCGGCATCAATTCTGCCTGCCAGCAGAGCCACCCAGCGCAGTGTATGACTCATATCACCTGATGATGAGAAGGGATAACCCGCGGTCACCTCCATCTTCTCGATATCGATGTTCAGGCTGTAGAACCGGTTGAAAAGAACCAGCGCGTCTGCACCGCGCTTTGATAATTCGCCTGCGGTATGCCCCAACGCTGTAAAGCAGGAACCCAGTTTGACCGCGACGGGTATCTTGATTCGTGATTTCACCGACTCCACGATATCGTAGTATATTCCCTCAACGTCGTTGGATGTTCGCTTAGGATCTGAGGGCATTACGGAGATATTCAGCTCCAGACCGTGTGCTCCTGCCTGTTCGATCTTTTCAGCATAGTCGGTCCACCATTTTCCTGAAATGCAGTTAAGGCTTGCAATCACCGGGATCGACACAGCATCACGGGCCTGACTCACTAAGTCGAGGTACTTGACCGGCGTGAGGGCGTAACCCATCCCGTGTACGTAATCAAAGGCCTCTGCGTGTCCGGGCATCCAGCTCTGCGCCGTGATTTGTGCGACCTCGGCGTCTATCTGCTCCTCGAAGATGGACTTGAGAACCACCGCGCCCGCTCCTGCTCCCTCGGCCTTCTTTACGCCTTCTATGTTTCCGGTAAGGCCCGAACTTGCCACCATCACCGGGTTACGTAGTTCCAGTCCCATGTAAGTCGTCTTCAATTCAGCCATCATCTGCTCCTTGATTATTTAACCTACTGTAGCCTAAATTTCAGGTGAGTCAAGCAAGATTCGAGCCTGATCGATCTCGAATAATTAATCTCTATCCTTGAAATACTTATCCTTACTAAGGTACATGGTAAGCTCGTAGTTTCCCTTTCGACCGGGCTCCAGCTTTTGCCTGTGATACAGCTCATATCCGGCCTTCTCCATAATCCGCTGACTGCCCGGGTTGAAATCCCATATCGAACAGCCGAATATCATATCCGCCTTCTGGTGCTCGAACCCGAATTCCGTGAGTAACTCGATGACGGTTGCGCCGATTCCCCTACCCCAATAATCCTTCTCTCCAATCACGAGGTCGATGCGGCGGCAGTCCTTGCCCGGGTGTTTAGCGAGAATCCAGTCCAGGTTCATTCGCTGGAGCCAACACTCACCCACAGGCTCATCATCGGCTTCGATAATGAAGCAGAATGCGTTTGCGCACACACCGCGGTAGATTTTCCTGACCATCTCAGGGGTATATAAGGATACATCGTCGCCCTCGGAATAGTAGAGAACCTCGGGATCGGAGTTCCACTTCTCGAGCGCGGGCCAGTCATCCTCGGTCATGGGTCTGAGCTTGACCTTGATTCCCTTTGGTGTCGTACCCTCGAGTACGATACGGTGACCCTTTAGTTCAATCTCTTCTACTCCTCCAACTCCACGAGGCTCAACGCTTCAACCACTGTTCCCCATTGATTTAAACTTACAACATCCTCTAATTCCTTTATCCTGTATCCAACACGCAGACTATCTACCATGAACTCGGGGTATTCTGTCTCAAGAAAAAGTATTTCATATTGCTCGCCGTCATCACTAAGCAGTCCATAGAAACTGTTTTCAACCATCTGAATATAGAGAATTGTACCTTTCCCGGAGTGCATATCAGTAATTGAACAGCTGGTAAGTATCATAAGAATAATACCTACTATAATGGGATACAGCAGGCGCTTCATCGCGAACCTCCTTTTTTAATATTCCTGATATATTCTAGGATGCTGAGTAGTAATATCGAGGTTAACTTCACGATATCTAACGATAAATCGAATCAGGATGTTCAATCTCGTACGCATCCCCCCACTCGGTCTGGGAGGAAATCTCGAAGGCATCACAGGGTATCATGTCTTCCCCGCGGCGCCTAAGATACATCCGGGTCCAGTCGTGTGGATAGATAGTGTTGTGCCAGTCCACCCACATCTCCCACTCTTCGGAGAAGAAAAGGTAGTGGGATACGACGAGTATCCGTGGCCGGACTATAGTAGGTGTCCATTCGATTGAGTTATCGATTAAAAGGTTCGGATAGTCACGGTTAAGCCTGCGTACGAAGCTGTCCCTTACCTGGCATGCATACTCGTATCGCCCGTCTTCCCCCGGGATAACGTATATCGTTACAGGTAAAGAATCCCGGTATTCGCCTCGTTCAGCCTTTATCCATCCTGAAATCGTATCACCCCATACAGTGTCGGCCAATGCGGAGGCTGAAGGGATAACCGTAACCTCGGCAACCCCATCGTCTTTTACAGGTGAGTACTCGACAACGACTTCTGCATCGTCGACCGATGAAGTCACATCGACGGGGCCCGAACCGTCGTCTTCACGAAGCTCGACCAGGAACACGCAGCGCTGTCCCGTGATTGACTCCATGTAGCCGGGTACGACTTCCAGACTAAACGGTTCGTTTGACGTACATGAAATAAGGATACCGACTAAAAAAACCACAAGGAAAGCACGTTTCATGTCTTCCTCCTTTGCTATCTTGTTTGGTTAAAAAACTATACCTGATATATTCTACCAGTCAACCACCCTGTTTGGTGTAATTTCGGTATATCATTGCCGTGTGTTTTACAAAACCAGACTTTTTATAGAATCCGATAACTTCTTCGTCGCATACTGTATCCACCATGTACAGATACTTGAGTTTATCCAGCATGCGTCTGAGGAGTTCACCGGCTATACCCTTTTTCCGATAACGAGGCAGAACTTCAAGGAATGGAATGTATGCGGCAAGCACGTGATCGGTGACTGCGGTGATGAAACCTGCCACGTCTCCGGATTCTTCGTCGACGGCTACAATAACTTCATCACTCGATTCGAGGAGTTCCAGATGCCTCTGGGGGGAAGGTTTTTTCGGCCACCCTTCGAAGAAACCGTTGAGTTTATCCGCTGAAATTCCTCTGGTCGATCGTGTGTAACGTATCATCAGTTTTGCCTTTCTTTAGTAGTTTCCTCAAAGATTTCGGCCCGTACCTGCCTGTCCTGCGGCAGTACTCCTCGTACTCCCCGCCGAAAGTCGCAAGAAGGAAATGCTCCTCTTCCAGGACACGGTAGTGGTTGGTTGCAAGGAAGAATACCAGGGCAATCAGGAATCCGACACTCGGAAGCAGAAGAAATACCCCGATAAGGCTTGAGTTCAGTCCGAGGTATACCGGATTCCGCGAGAAAGCGAACACACCCGAGGTAACAAGTTCCGTCTTCCGCTTAGGGAAAAGGAACCGGGCGGAAGGTCCCAGCTGTAGCATACCGATAGTTATGAACGCAGAACCAGCGACCATGAGCACGGCACCTGCAATCTCGACAGGGATGATTGTAAGGAAGGGAATGCACAGCATTACGTCGACTATCCGGGGGAAGAAGAGGAAGGTAACGCAGTAGGCTAGCATGAACACGAGTCCTGCTACACCGAAGAAAGGCAGCCAGCGCAGCCACGCAGGAATCCGTTTCAGGTTAAAGGAACCGAGGATGCTTTCCTGTTTCTTGATAAGAAGGTAGATGTTTATCCCCACTAGCAGGCCAAAGCATCCAAGCGAGTAGGCCAGTATCGCCACGAACCGCATCCGCTCGAACCAGGCCACGTTCAGACCCCGGAAGTCAGGCTGGATTTATTCATAAAAATACTATATCGAGGGTAAAATGATTGTCAAACCGTAAATAACAAGAATAAGAATCCCGTATCAAGCACTTCGAGTTCTTGTGATTTTTCTTTCATAGCACTACAGGAGTACTTCATGGATTAAACGAGTCGTCACTCAAAATAGCACTTGACGTAGTGGATGAAGG
>WJJO01000096.1 GCA_014729665.1 Caldifarciminota bacterium | reverse complement strand
GATGAGATTGAGGTAGGCGAACACACCGTTGCATGGGACCTTACCGACGAATACGGTTCAAGGCTGGCACCCGGGGTGTACTTCCTTTACCTTAAGGCAGATAACGGAAAGGCTTCCTCAAAGGTCATTATATCCAGGTAGATTGTTAACACTGGCGAAGGAAAGGAATTTGGCGCAGGCAGTTGCCTGCGCCTTTGAATATTAATGAACTTGACATCGATATTGAATTATTTACACTTAACTTAACTTCAGGGAGTGTTCCCTTTAGGTGAGAGATCTTAAAAAAAGGAGATAATGATGAAGAAATATTGGCTCCCAGCCTTATTGGTAATTATAATGCCCTTGTCAGCAATGCCTTTAAGACCCGGACTTGAGGTCGCGGATGAATACCCATTTCCAGATAATCTGAATACTGCGAAACGACCATTGAGAAATCCGGGAATGAAGATGCAGTTCAACAGTATGGATCAGGGTTTCAAACTTCTGGTCTCGGGAACCTGGAAGGCGTCGGTAGTCAACATCCAGTATCCGGACTACTCTTCTCAGTATCCGGTTAGTGATTTTCAAAACATGCTTTTCGGAACATGGTCTTCGGGTTCGGCACACGATTATTACGATGAGGTATCGTATTCGAATCTCGATCTTACGGGCAATGTATACGGTTGGTATACAGCCAATAACAATAAATCTTATTACGGTTACAACCAGGGTTTTGAACGGTCTGCCGAACTCGTTAAGGAAGCTGCCCAGAAATCCGATCCAGACGTAGACTACTCACAGTTCGATTCCGATGACGACGGATACGTAGACCTATTTACGGTAGTGCACTCAGGCTTCGGCAGGGAAGAAACAGGTAGTGGTTCGGATATCCATTCCCACCACTGGCATTTGAGCTCAGCGTCTAGCGTAGGTGAATATGTTACCGATGATCCCTGGCCCGGGCATCCAGGTCAGTTTATTAAGATTGACGAATACTCAATCGACCCGGAACGCAGCAATGTATCGAATAATGGAAGTATGATAACAATCGGTGTATTCTGCCACGAATGGGGACATGCCCTTGGTCTGCCCGATCTTTACGATATCGATTACTCCGGTTCGGGTATAGGCCGCTGGGGCATCATGGCTGCTGGATCGTGGGGGGGAGACGGAGCAAGTCCGTGGAGACCTGTACAGATGTGCGCATGGAGCAAAATGGATCTGGGCTGGATAACCCCTACAACGGTGACAGAAAATGACACTCTGGACGTAGTCCAGATCGAAACCAACGACTTTGCATATCAGCTATGGACGGACGGAAATCCGACATCGGAGTATTTTCTGGTTGCAAACCGGCAGAAGGCATTAAACGACCTTAATCTACCTAACTCCGGATTGATGATATATCACATAGACGAGGTGATTATCGACAACAACCGGTCGTCGAACGAAGTCAATTCCGGATCGATTTACGGTGTAGCGGTAGAACAGGCGGACGGATTCGACCATCTCCTCAACGGCAACAACCAAGGAGATGCCGGCGATCCATTCCCGGGTTCAGCGAACAACACGGCTTTCGATTCGACCGGTTCGGACCCGGATTCAAGATCAAATTCAGGTGACAATACCCACTGTGGTGTAAATGCTATATCTGCATCCGCTTCAACAATGTCGGCCTTCTTCTATATTAACGGTGAAGACCTTACGGCGGAATTTTCAGCCGATCCCACATCTGGTTCGGTTCCACTGGAGGTTACCTTTACCGATGAGTCAACCGGGGAACCGGATAACTGGGCATGGGATTTCGGAGACGGGAATACATCGGTTGAACAGAGTCCTATTCATACATATCAGGATACCGGAAACTATACCGTAACCCTTGTAGTTTCGAATGCTTCTAGTGTCGACACCATGGTCAAACCCGACTACATAACCGTTACCGAGGCCGAACTTACGGCCGATTTCACAGGCGAACCTACGTCTGGTTCGGCTCCTTTAACGGTAGGGTTCACCGATATGTCTACAGGTGAACCGACAGAGTGGTCCTGGGATTTCGGTGATTTTAGAACCTCCACTAACCAGAATCCAACCCACAGGTACGATGCGGATGGACAGTACACGGTATCTTTGACCGTAAGGAACGCGGAAGGTGAGGATACCGAGGTTAAAACCGACTACATAATCGTGGATGCGTCCGCACCAACTGCTCAGTTTTCGGCATCTCCCACCTCGGGTGATGCGCCACTGGATGTAACCTTCGCAGACGAATCCACAGGAGACATCGCCTTCTGGTCGTGGGATTTCGGGGACGGGAACACATCGACTTCGCAAAGTCCCACCCATAGATATACTGATCCCGGGACCTACACGGTAAGTCTTACCGCATCCAACCCCTACGGGGCGGATACAGAAACCAAGAATGACTACATATCCGTAGGAACGGTCCCACAACCGCCCGCAGCCGATTTTTCGGCAACACCCACTTCAGGAAATGCTCCTTTGACCGTGGATTTCACCGACCTTTCTTCAGGGAATCCAACCTCTTGGTCGTGGGACTTCGGGGACGGGAACAACTCCACCTCCCAGAATCCGTCAAATACATACATCTCCGCTGGGAGCTACGACGTATCCCTTACCGTAACCAACTCAGATGGCTCGGATACCGAGACGAAAACCGACTACATCACCGTTACCAGCATTTCCCCACCGGTTGCAGGTTTTACCGCAGACCCTTCCTCAGGATACGTTCCCTTTACCCACCGGATGACGGTGAACTTCACCGATACGTCGACCGGAACAGTGGATTCCAG
>WJJO01000095.1 GCA_014729665.1 Caldifarciminota bacterium | reverse complement strand
GCGCTGTTGCGGGCGCGTTCATGATTATCGGTCTTGAGTACGGAATAACGAATGTCGACGATGAATTGTCAACGGAAAAGGCTTACGATCTGGTCAAGGAGTTCAGCAAAAGATTCAAGGAACTTCACGGTTCGATTGTCTGCCGCGATCTCATCGGCTGCGATATAAGCACCGAGCAAGGGATCAAGCACGCCAGGGACAATTGTCTGTTCGAGGAGTGCCCTAACTACGTCGATACCGCAGCCCGGATAGTTGAGGGTTTACTGGACAGGAGAAAGCCCAGATCCTCCTGTTGACCTTCCGTCTTTATACTTCGTCTAAACTAGAGGAGGACATCGGTTGACATAAACGCCGATGCCCGTTATGATAAACAGTCCCATTGTATCGGCTTAGACTATGGGGCTACGGCATGTTTGTGTTTGAAAAAAATAACATTCTTAACCCGAAGGAGGGGTAAGAATGTACAGAAGATGGATAGCATCGCTTGCTTTGCTTTTCGGATTTATCCTCTCCCCTGCGTATGCAGAGGAGAAAAATACTGACACACAGTCCACGTACCGGGATTCAGGCTACATCGATCCTTCGACTATCGACCCCGTCGCAGAAGGCGCAACAGATTTCCTTGACGTAAATATAAGTCAATACGCAAAAACAGCCTACGAGGCTTACGAACAAGGCGACTACGAGAAGTCGGCCCAGTACTATCTTGCCTTGCTTCGCTACGACGTTACCCAGGCGGTTGCCATATACAATCTGGCATGCTGCTACGGTCTTATGGGCGAGGTCGAACTTGCCGCTCGTAATCTCCAAAGGGCCTTCAGCGCAGGCTACAGGGATATAAAACATATCCTTAAGGATCCGGATTTCGACAACGTGAAGGATGATCCCAGATTCTCCGAAGTCCTGGACAGCCTTACTTCACTGATGGATGAGAAATACGTTATCCCGAATGAAATTATCTACAATCCGGCTTCGATACAATCCAAGTGTCTTATCCAGTTGCCTTCGAATTTCGACTCGACGAAGAGTTATCCCCTGGTCGTAGGTCTGCACGGCTGGGGCTCGAATGCAGAAGGATTCCTGAGATTATGGAATGTTTTCGATGAACCGGAATTCATCTTTGCCATTCCGCAGGCCCCTTACGCCTTCCCGGTCGGTAAAGAGCTGGGCTACAGCTGGGAAGAGTGGATACCCGATGACAAGGAGCTGACGCTTCAGGCACGCAGTCAATCCGAGGACTACGTAATGCAGGTTGTACAAAAACTCGAGGATAGTCACAATGTCGAGAAAACCTTCCTGATGGGCTTCTCCCAGGGCGGAAGCTTCACCTATTCAATAGGTATCAAAAATCACGAGTCCTTCGACGGAATAATCCCCCTTGGAGGCTGGCTCGACGAAGACTGGCTGGATTCACAGACCCTTGCCGCTGCAACCGAACTGCCCATCTTCATCGGTCACGGCAAGGACGACGAAAGGGTTAGTTTCAAAAAAGCCAAGGATGCCAAGAAGCTGTTGGAAAAACTCGGCTACGACGTAACCTTCTATACCTTCAAGGGCGGACATTCAGTTCCCGAAGAGGAAACCGAGGCCATGATAATGTGGATCGAGGGACATTGATATTACGTAAATATCCGACCGCTTTAATCCGACAAGAGACGTCTAAACCATAACTGCCCGAATCGAAATTTGAAAAAACCCCCAAAAAATTCAATCCTGGTTCACATATTTTCCCCGTTTCGTCTTATTCCCGGTGTGTAGTTCAGATAAGTATCAAGGGATGTAGTTAGTGCCCTTTACACCCTATCATGCAGGACCAGCCATGCTGGCAGGGGTAGGTTTCCGGAAGGTCTTCCACATACCCGCCTTGATTGTCGGTTCGGTAATCGTAGATATCGAGCCGTTCCTCGTTTTGGCCTTTGACCTCGACTATCCCCTGCACGGTTTCTTCCACACGTTTGCAGGCGGCACGATTGCCGTCTTGTTGATATCAGTACCGATATGGCTGTTACGGAAACCCATCGGAAAGCTTATGGCCAGGTTGAAGCTCGAACAGAAAAAAGGCTTCTGGTTTATCCTGTGGAGTGCAATGTTCGGGATGGTTACCCACATTATCATGGATTCACTCTTCCACGCCGACCTGAGGCCGTTCTATCCATTCTGGTATAATCCCTTTTACGGACACATCTCATCAAAGGCTATCCACTTCTTATGTGTCTTCTCATTTATAGCGGCAGGGATTATCTACATCGTCATTTTTTTTACCGCGCAGAAAAAGGAATCCCGGCAGAAGAACAGTTGACAACATCCGGGTTATCTCTAGTATTGACAGGATTGATTATTCATGAGTATCCAACTTAAGGAGGATTATGCCCAGGGTAGTATTTTTCGAGATAAAAGCAGATGATCCCGAAAGGGCCGGCAGTTTCTACGAGCAGGTCTTCGGATGGCGGTTCGAGAAGTTCGACGCACCTTACGACTACTGGCTGATAACCACCTCTGGTTCGGGCGAGAACAACTTCGACGGCGGCATGATGAGACCGGCGGACACCTACGACGCATCGGTAGATGCCAACTCAGCCGAGCGTGCCCGGATAATCGAGGAAAACAGGAACGTCAACATCATCAGGGTCGAGGATATCGATTCCTATATACCGAAGATAGAAGAAGCGGGCGGAATCATTATCATGCCCAAACACGCAATTCCCAACATAGGATGGCTGTTCTACTTTAAAGATACAGAGGGCAACGTGTTCTGTGTGATGGAGTGGAGTTGTAATGCCGAATGAAGTTAAATGTAAATATCAAATTGCAAATTTCAAAACTGAACTGGTGCGTCTGCTTGTAGCCGTTCCTTGTTTCAAGGAGGTAAGATGCCCAGGGTAAACTACTTCGAGATGCAGGCACTCGATCCCGAACGGGCTGCGGAGTTTTACACCAGGGTGTTTGGTTGGGATATTAAGAAGTGGGACGGACCTGCAGACTACTGGCTTATCAACACCGGCGAGGGAGAAGGTATCGACGGAGGTATGGCAAAGGGCCAAACCGGAGCCGGGACCATTCTCAGTATCGACGTGGATTCGGTCGACGATTATACAAAAAAAATTACCGGGGCCGGCGGTAATGTCATTAAGCCCAAGCAGGCCCTTCCGGGTTCGGGCTGGCTTGCCCTTTGTGAAGACACAGAGGGCAACACCTTCTATATTATGGAGAACGATCCGGATGCAGGATAAAGAATCACCACGGACGGTAGGTAAATAGAATAACAACGCCGCTGCAGGCGACTCCCGGAGTCCTCTCGGATACACGAGGTACATCAATAAAATCTAACAACGCCGCAGGCGACTTAGGGGGTCCCCATGGAAACGTGCAACGTTTTCATGGGGTGCAAGTTAGTTGACTTGACATCTTAAATATGCGTCTTATCATGAGTAAAAGAAAATTCAAACGTAAAGAGAGGCTTTATGTTAGACAGGCTTTCAAGGGCCGTCGGCGCCTCCAAGTCGGATTATACTGATATCCGCTATGAGGAGGATCGGTCGGTCACTATACAGTACAGAAACGAGGAACTGCTGCAGCTTTCGGCACCTGTCTCAAACGGCGGACACGTACGCTGTTACACAGACGGTGGAAAAGCAATACACTCCTTCTCCCGTCTGGAGGACCTTCAAAAAGGGGTTGACGAGTGTTCCGCGCACGCGGCGCTGGCAGGAAGGTACCGCAAGAACAAGCTTAAACTCGAACCTACAGAACCGCTGAGAGGTGAGTTCAAGGTAACTCCCGAAAAGGACCCCAGGGACTTATCCCTCGATGAAAAGCAAAAACTGCTCCTTCACTATCGAGACGTATTAAAGGATGTTCCCAGGATTGTAGTACTCGACGGCGCATACACGGACTGGTACTCGAAGCGCTGGTTCGTTACCAACGAAGGCACGACCATAGAATACGATCTTCTAATCTCGAATATACGCTTCAAGTTCACGGCCAAGGACGGAAACGTCGTACAGTCAACCATCCTTTCGGTGGGAGGCTCCGACGACTACTCCAAGCTTCTGGACAGGGAGGAAGACTTCCTGGCCCGTGCGAAGATAGCAGCCGAGCTGACACAGGCAGAGCCTGTTAAATCAGGTTCCTACCCGGTCGTTCTGGATCCCTCAGAAGCCGGTGTATTCATCCACGAGGCGTTCGGGCATCTGTCGGAAGCGGACGGTCTGAGGGATAATCCCGCCTTCAGGTCCAGGCTCCAGTTGGGCGAGAAGATAGCGTCGGACGTGCTCAACGTAACCGACGACGGAACCATATACGGTGTACCGGGCTGGCACGTGGTCGACGACGAAGGGGTCAAGACCAGACGGACCGAACTCATCAAGGACGGGGTGCTTTCCGGCCGCATGCACTCCAGGGAAACCGCAGCGGACTTCTCCGAACCCCTTTCGGGCAACATGAGGGCGGTAGGCCCCCAGCATACGCAGATAGTGCGCATGTCAAACATCTTCATCGAGGAAGGCGACGCCTCTTTCGAGGATATGATTCGTTCCATAGACCACGGTTACTATATCGTGGGCGCCAAGGGCGGTCAAACCTCGGGCGATCAGTTCACCTTCGGCGCCCAGTACGGTTATGAGATTCGTGACGGGAAACTGGGCAAACTTGTCCGGGACATCAACATGTCTGGTCGGTTGTTCGAAACCATGAAGCGCATCTCCATGGTAGGCAACGACTTAACCTTCGAAGAGCGAGGCGGATGCGGAAAGGGCTCACCCATGCAGCTGAACGTTAAATCGGGCAAAGGCTCACCGCACATCAAGATTGACAAGGTTACCCTCGGAGGTGGACAATGATGGAAAAGGTATTGAATGCATCACTCGAGATGTTCGACGAATCCGAAATCTACCACAAAGATCACGTACAAACCGTAGTCGCGTACGGAAACGGGGACCTTAAGACTATCGACTCCAAACGTATTTCAGGCGTCATGATGAGGGTTAAGAAGGCCGGAAAACTGGGTACCGCATCCGCCACCAATCTGGACACCCCGGATGCGATACTTGAGGAGGCCAGAGTGTCAGCCGAAAACGGCTCTAAGGTGCCTTATGTGTTCTCATCTGCAAAGGAGTTACCGAAGGTTGATGTGTATGAGAAGGATACGGATAATTATCCGACCGAGAAGATGATCGAGATGTGTGAACGCGCAAAGAAGGACGTTCTTAACGAGTTTCCGGATATCTCCGTCAATCTTTCGATGCAAAAGGCGCGCGACAACCTCAACATCGCCACCTCGGGCGGCACCCGTGCTGATCACAAAGAAACCGTCCTTGCCTTCGTAGTAGCCGCCCCCCTAAAGGGAGCCGGGACATCCATCTACAGGTTCGAGGCCGACTACAAACCGTTCGAGTATCCGTCTGACAAGGTAGAAGAGTTCATTACGCGCTATCGCTGGACCGAAAAGCGGGTAACGCCGCCGAGCAAGAGGATGCCCGTCTTATGGGATCCTGTAAGTCTGGACATGTTCGTCTTGTCTTTCTGTTCAGGCATATCCGGGAACGCCCTGCTTAATGAAACCTCACCGGTTCTGGACAAGCACGATAAAAAGGTTTTCTCCGATAAGATTACTCTCCTCGAAGACCCGCATACTCCCCGACTGGGAGCCCGGGCGTTCGACGACGAGGGCGTACCCACCGAGAAGAGAAAGCTTGTAGAAAAGGGTATACTTAAGAGTTATCTTCTCGACCTGCGTACCGGTGCCAAACTCAAGGCACGCTCCTCCGGGAACGGGTTCAAGAAGGCACTTTTCGGAAGCGGAGTTACCGCAATGCCGAATCCGTGGCCTGCATGTCCGGTCATCGAACCGGGTACCTCTGCCTTTGCCGAGATGCTTGCATCGATTGACGAAGGTATTTGGCTCACCGGAGGTATCGGTTTCCACTCATCGAACTTCACACAGGGTGATATATCCATCCAGGCAAGGGGATACATGATAAAGAAAGGCAAGGTTTCAGGATGGCTGGACGGAACTATGGTTTCAGGAAACATCTACAAGGATTTCCTGAACGTCAGGTCAATATCTTCAGAAGTAGAGCCCAGCAACCAGGGCTACTTCCCTTACGTGCTTGTGGACTCGATGCAGGTGGTGGGAG
>WJJO01000094.1 GCA_014729665.1 Caldifarciminota bacterium | reverse complement strand
GAATACCTGTTGGTAACATCGAGCTGCTGTTCGACGAGGAAGCCACGTGGAAGAGCTTGGAAAGCAAGATCGAGGCTCTGGGCAGCCGTTCCGGATTCACCGTCCTGTACTTCTCTGGTCACGGCTCGTTCGACGTTATCAACCCCCGATCCCAGGAAGCGTTCCTTGCACCCTACGACTGGGACCCTGAGGATGCCTCCAGCCTGCTTTCTGTCGACTGGCTGCTGGGCGAGGTCGAACCCGGTTCAGGCGATACCAGCCTGGTTATCCTCGATGCATGTTTTACCGGCGGCGAGGGCCGGTCGGTAGAATACGCGGCAAAACCCGCGGTGATGGCCAAGCTGCCGACTGAACACAAATCTATAGTCCTCGCTTCATCCGAGGGCTCGCAGATCAGCCTGGAGAACGAATACACAAGGCACGGGATGTTCACCTATTACCTGCTGAGCGGTCTTAAGGGCAACGCTCCTGCAGACGGCGGATGGATATACCTGGATGATTTATACGACTACGTCCGCGAACAGGTAGAGACCGCCACCAGCAACAGGCAAACCCCGGTGCTGAAAGGCGAAGGCGAAAAAATCAAACTAGGAAGGAGCAGATGATATGCTTAAGCGAGTGATACTTGTCCTGTCAATCCTTACAGTATTTGCGAGTGCTAGAAATGTAGACAAACTTCTTAACAAACTTGCCAGGGATGTTGCACGCAGAGTTGAAGGCAACAAGAAAATTGTGTGCTGGGAGATTGTTCCGATGGATGATGATATCCCTACGAGCATGGGGCGTTACCTGGCCCTGGGGCTGACTTCCAGGTTGGGTGACAGGCTCCCCGGACAAGTGATTGACCCGTTTGAAGGTGAACGCAGCATAGGCAGGGAACTGGAGTATCGTCTGCAATACCCTACACCCTCCGAGATATTCAAGCAGTTCCAGGGCGACTACAGCATGTCGGGCCGCTATACCATACTCCCTGAAACCAGACAACTCAAGGTATATATAGAGATATTCGACAAACTGACAGCCACCATAGCAGGCACTGCTTCAGAGACGGTCAAGCTCGAACCCGGGGAGTTCAAAGAATTCGACGATCTTGACAAAAGGCGTCCGCCAAGCGATCTTTCGGCTGAAGCCTCGAAGTTCCTGACGTCATCGGGAACTACCGCATCACTCATAAATTCGGCAAGGTTAATGGATGGTGACGGTAAGGAGCCCATTACGGATAAGCTCAAGATAGGGGATTTCTTTAAGGTTGAGGTTGACTTAAAAGAACAAGCCTACCTTTACATCGTGGGTTTAGATATTCCTTCAAAGGGATTTTATCTCGTATATCCTGGTTCTCTCGAGCAAATCAATCTGCTTTCAGGTCGAATATGCATACCCGGGGCTGAAGGTACAGCCTTCCGCACGGTTGACTACGGAGGATTCAACTGGTTCAAGGTTATTGCTACCAGAAAGAAGGTTGAGTGGGAGAGCTTTACCTCTACTACGGGAGGTGTGCAGTGGCTGAAACCGGATGAACTTATGCAGTTCATAGGCAACCTTAACGCCCAGTCCGGCGGCTGGCAGGCGGTGCTGACCGAGGTGTGGATAGAATGACAGCTCACCGCCTGCGGCTCACCGCTCACAGCGAGGAGAGAAGATGCGAGAAGTAAGAAACTACGAGGTGTTTAAGAAGGCGCATCAGCTTACTTTGGAGGTGTACAGGTTGACCGCAGCGTTTCCTCAGGGCGAGGCGTTCGGACTCGTTCAGCAGATGAGGCGGGCTGCATATTCCATACCCACCAACCTTTCAGAAGGGTCAGCGCGGGAGGGGGAAAAGGAATTTGCCCAGTTCGTGAACGTGGCAGTTGGTTCATGCGAGGAGATAAGGTACCAGCTTCTGCTTTCCAGGGACCTTCGGTATATTACCGATGCCGATTACGAGGCTTTGGAAAGTGAATACGAAAGCGTCAAGAAGATGCTTACGAGGTTGTATCAAAAGTTGAAAGGAAAAAAGTAAGAAAGGAGTAAAAGATGAAATTAAACCCAAGCCGTTCGCCTTCAGTCGTGCGCCGTAAGCCGTTCTGCCGTCCGCCGTTAGCCGTATGCCGTCTGCCGTCAGCTGTCAGCCGTCTGCTGTATGCCGTAAGCTGCCTGCTTTTAGCCGTATTTCTTATGGTTGGTTGCGAGACGTACCCGGTGCGCGGCCACTACTATCAAGTTCCGAAACCGGAAGAGGTAGAAATAGATGGCATCACCTATATGAAGATTCCTGCCGGCTGGTTTACGATGGGCAGTACATACACCGCAGCCGATGATGACGAGGCTCCCGTGCATGAGGTTTACCTTGACGCCTACTACATCTCCAAGTACGAAGTTACCAATGCACAGTACTGCGTGTTTCTTAACGCTTACGGTAACAACTACCAGGGACACGAGTGTATAGATATTGACGATGGAGACTGTCAGATATTGGAAAGCGGCGGGACCTATTCCGTTGAATCAGGCAAAGATAACTATCCAGTGATAGAGGTAACCTGG
>WJJO01000093.1 GCA_014729665.1 Caldifarciminota bacterium | reverse complement strand
TCAGCTGCTCTGCCAATTGAGCTACGGGCCCGGACATTCTAGTCAAGTAACTTCAGATTCAGTTTTTCCTTATACCGACGGGTGAGTTTGGTCTTGATGGGAATAACCGAAATCTCTACCGTACCGGAAACGACTGCCGAATATAGGTGCCCTCCGAAGGCAAGGAAGTTGGGACCGGCTAGTACGACGTGAATATGGGCTATGGGTTCGCCGGTGTCGACGTCCCAGCCCAGATTACCCGAAAGCGATGCAATCTCGTATTCACCTTCGAAATCTTTGTTTATGTAACTTTTCTTTCCGGCATCGAAGTAACCCAGTTTCGGGTTCTCGACGGCACCCAGGCCTGTCAGCACAGCACCGTCAAGCCTGCTTCCCGCTGCCCAGGAAAGAAGTTCGTATACGAACTTCTCTCCACGGTCGAACCTTAAGAGATATCTCTCGCCGTCGAAGTACTCCTTCATGAGTCAATTCTAATCAAGTTCGGGGATTTGTAAAGGGCGAGGTGTTAAAACATAGGGAACACCCAGTCTAAGAGGGTCGCAGTATAAAGAAACGTTACCCGGACACTCAATGCGCTTGTGTGTATTTACATTGACATCAATCACCCTCTCCCTATAATCATCCCTAATGTTGAGGAAATTAGTGGGAATACTTCTGGGGGTGTTGTTTTTTTCAACGTTAACCGCCCAGGAGTTTTCTGTATTCTATATCGCATCACCCAACGGCACCTTATCCTGGTGCCGGTGTCCTGAAGACCCCTACGGCGGCCTGCCCCGAAGGGCTTCGGCAATAAAACAGGCGCAGTCCACAGAATCATCCCTTTTAATACTGGACGCGGGCGACCTCCTTGCACCCTTCCCCTCAAGGCTTAAGGATTCGGTGTTCGTCGAGACCTACTCCCGGATTCCTGTCGATGCGGTAGCCTTCGGCGACCAGGAACTTATCGACGGCTATCCCTTCTTTTCCCAAATGGTTCAACCAAGGCTTCCACTTATTTCGGCAAATGCATACAGGAACTCAAAAAGACTCCTACCCGCATACAAGATAATCCAAAGGGACGGGGTAAGGATAGCGGTTATATCCCTCATTACCCCTGAGGCATTCATCTTCTACGATCAGGAGACCCTGGACGGCGTTGTTGCCCGGGACCCCTCGAGTGAACTAAAGGCTCTGATGCCGGAGCTGAAATCGAAGGCCGAGGTAATAATCCTTCTTTCGCACCTGGGGTTTAACCGGGAAAGAAAGATAGCTAAGGAATTCCCTGATATCGATATCATCGTTTCCGGTCACACACCAGAGATTCTAAAGCAATCTGAAAGGATAGGGGAAACCTATATCCTGGGCGCGGGGGAGGATGCCAAACACTTCGGGCTTGCCCGATTCAGACTCGAGGCCGATTCCCTTATCCTTGCGGGGAACAGGATTACAGCCCTGTCCGATCGTTTTGCCGAAGATGCGTCTATCCAGCGGGTGGTTGCCCCCTATATCGAAGCCGAGGATGTAGAGATAGACTCCTCCTTAACCGAGCAGGATACGGTAACATCAGAACACAAGCCGGTTCTGATCCACGCCTTCTATGCACCCGACTGCCCTCACTGCATGAGGATGCTTAAGGTATTCCTTCCCAGGCTGGCCAGTAAGTACCCCGGATTATTTAAGGTCAGGGTACACAATATCGACAATCCGGAGGAGTACAACCTCTTGGTTGAGTGGGAAAAGGACCATGGTGTCGAAGAACAGGATATACCTGCACTTTTCTTCGAGGGGAAGGTTCTGGATGAAGATGCGGATATCAAGGGAAATCTTGAGAAGATGCTTTTGGATTTACGTCCCTCCTACTCGGCCTCTGACTCCGCCACACACGCCGGGGAACTACTTGTCGTGAGTGTAGACACCGTAGCTGAAGTATCAGATACGTTGATCGGAGAGGGAGATGTGGAGGTGGTATTCTTCGAGAGCTTCGGGTGCGAGGAGTGCGACCGTGTACGCTACTGGCTGAAGGCCCTGGCCGCGGAGGATACCTCCCTTTCGATCCGTGTCTACGATACAAGCGATCCTGAGGCAAAAAGCCTTCTTTCAGCCTTTGGTATCGTATACGGGATTCCTGCCGATGAGGTTTTAATCACACCGATCGTATTCGTAGGCAGGGGGCATCTGAGCCATGATGAATTATCGGCTGAGGAAATCGGTATCCTGGTCGAAGGGCATCGTGATGAGGATATCCCATGGGAGGAGGTGGAGAAGGCAAAGGCCACCGGGCACGATCGAATAGTCCGTGAGTTCGAGAGATTCAGTCTCCTGCCTATCATAGGTGCAGGCCTTATCGACGGTATCAATCCATGCGCGTTTGCAACCCTTATATTCTTTATTACCTACCTTTCGGTATTGGGTGTGGAGCGCAAGAGGACTATATGGATTGCCCTGCCTTTTATTATTTCTGTGTTCTGCACTTATCTGATCCTGGGCTTTATCGCTTACCAGATACTTGCGATACTCGGGATCATACAGATCGTTTCACAGGTAATATTCGGTCTCACAGTTGTGTTGCTTTTGTTCCTTGCGGGGATGACTTTCTACGACTTTTTACTTTTGAAGCGGGGCAAGGGTGAGAAGATGAAGCTCAAACTACCCGATAGAATCAAGAAGCGTATGAACAAGATTATTCGAAAACGGACTGCTTTCGGGGGCTTTATCTTAGGCGGGATTATTACCGGATTCCTGGTTTCTATCTTCGAGCTAGTATGTACCGGACAGGTTTACCTTCCTACCCTTGTATATATGGTTCAGACCACAGAGAAGTGGAGCAAGGCGCTAATCTACCTGGTGGTATACAATGTTGCGTTCATCTTACCTCTAATCGTCGTTTTCGTCCTGGTTCGCTTCGGGCTCACCGAAAGGCACCTCCAGCGTTTCCTTACCCGAAATGCCGCCTTGACAAAGGTACTGACCGGTATACTATTCCTTGTGCTTGCTGGAGTTATGTCTTACCTGTTAATAAGGGGATTCCTATGACCGGACATTACGACGTAATAGTTGTGGGCGGCGGACATGCAGGCATTGAGGCGTCTCATGCCGCTGCAAAGATGGGCTGCCGTACCCTTCTTATAACCGCGTCCATAGAGAGGATAGGGGAGATGTCATGCAATCCGGCTATAGGGGGATTGGGTAAGAGCCAACTCGTCCGTGAGATAGACGCCCTGGGCGGTCTTCAGGGTCGTCTTGCAGATCGGGGCGGCATTCATTTTCGCAGACTCAACCGCAGCAAGGGTCCTGCGGTTCAGTCGACCCGTATCCAGTGCGATAAGGCCGTCTACAGGGAGTTCGCCCGAAGGGTTCTTGAAGAGACGGCCAATCTGGCCATCTGGCAGGATAAGGTCGAAGGCCTTTATATCGAGGGGGAACGAGTGGCCGGCATCGATGCGCGAGGTGCGGGTCGTATCCGCGCCCATACGGTGATACTTACCCCCGGCACATTCCTTGCAGGCATGCTTCATATAGGAGACAGGAGTTTTTCCGGAGGGCGTCTGGGTGACGCGCCGTCAAACAGCCTTGCCAAGACCCTGCGGGTGCTCGGATTCAAACTTGGCCGATTCAAGACCGGTACGCCACCCAGGATTGACGGCAGGACCCTCAACACGGAAAAGATGGAGTCGCAGTCCGGTGAGGAACCCCCACTGGGTATTTCCTTCTTTACACGCCGGAAGCTGCGTAATCAGGTCGAATGTTATCTTACACGGACGACCTCGGTTGTACACGAGATAGTCAAGGAAAATCTGGATCGATCGCCTTTGTATGCGGGAAAAATAAAGGGAACCGGTGTCAGGTATTGTCCGTCGATAGAGGACAAGGTCGTAAAGTTCGCCGATGCCGAATCGCACCGGATATTCATAGAACCGGAGGGGCTTTCAACCCGGGAGGTCTATCCGAACGGGATATCCACCAGCCTTCCCCTGGATGCACAGATAGAGATGGTTCACGCGGTTCCAGGTCTCGAGAACACCGAGTTCACCAGACCAGGTTACGCGGTAGAGCACGACTACGTCCAGCCCACCCAGCTTTTTGCGTGGCTTGAGACCAAGATGATACGGGATCTGTTCTTTGCCGGTCAGATAAACGGGACCACCGGATACGAGGAAGCCGCGGCACAGGGGCTTATCGCGGGGATAAACGCGGCGCGCAGGGTCAAGGGCATCGATCCATTCATTCTAGGCAGGGATTCTGCATACATAGGGGTACTCATAGACGACCTGGTAACCAAGGGGACTAACGAACCTTATCGCATGTTTACCTCCAGGGTGGAATACAGGCTTCTGCTTCGTGAGGATAACGCGCATGCAAGGCTTTCAGGGATCGGTCGCCGCATCGGACTGCTCCGGGCGAAGGACTTCCGCAAGGTTGAGGCGGTGGAAACGGCAACCTCGGCCACAATGGATAGGCTGGTGAAGATAAAACCTGCCTTATCCAGAATCAACAAGGTCATGGAAGCCAAGGGGATAAAGCCCTTAACCCAGAAGGTTTCCTTAAACGATCTGCTTAAGCGACCGGAGTTGCATATCACCGATCTGGAGGGCTTGGATAAGGCCCTTACCGAGCTTGCCCCTGTGGTCAAGGAGAGGGTTGAGATAGAGACCAAGTATTCCGGCTACATTGCCAGAACCCTTGAGGAGATAGAGCGTTTCCACCGTATCGAGAAGGTTAAGATCCCTGAAGACGTTACGTTCCATGATATCCCGGGGCTTTCCAACGAGGTGATAGAGAAGCTTGATGATATACATCCTTCCACACTGGGGCAGGCGTCGCGGATTTCAGGTGTAACTCCTGTGGCGCTATTAGCCATGTTCAGGTACTTCAAGGGCGGCGACCCCGATGAGAAAAAACCTGAAGCCTGAACTCTTCAGATTTACAACCGATAATGGAGCCGATCTG
>WJJO01000092.1 GCA_014729665.1 Caldifarciminota bacterium | reverse complement strand
GCTCTATTTCATTGTAATCTCCGGAGGGCTTCACATCGGTATCTGCCCTGGGCAGTGATAGAACGGGCTCTTCTGCATCTTTATGTCCCCTATCGTCCTCCGCCTCCGCCTTTTCTTCAATCTCGGCACCGAATACTATCCCCGTGGGTTCGTTCTTCTCCTCGGGGCCGGTTTCGGTTTCAATTGCATCAATCGATTCCCCTTCTTCGGTCTTTGTCTCAATCTTGGCAGCCGATACGTCCTCTTCGGTGAACCCGGCGGGAACCTCCTTTAACATGGTGAAGGAGACAACCAGGGCCAGGACGATTGCCGCACCCGCCGAGAGATAGGGTATGAGACCGAACCTGAACAATTTAGTCCTGGAAGTCGGGCGACGCAGGGACGGCCTGTGGGCCGAAAGCCTGCGGATCACTCGATGGGAAAAGGATTGCCAGTAGTGCTTTCCAGGATCGGGCACCTTTTCGGCCTTACCGTCTTTTATTAGTGCATCCAGCGCAGAAAGCTTTGCCAATGCCGCCCGGCAATCCGGGCATTTGGATAGGTGACGTTCGACAAGCCTGGTTTCTTCGGCTGAGAGCTCTCCGTCATGGTAAAGCTGGAGTAACTTTTCTATCTCCCTGCAGTTCACAGTAATTCTCCTAACTCTTCTTTCAATACCTCCCTGGCGCGCGAGAGACGCGACATCACCGTCCCTATAGGCAATTCGAGCACCTCGGCAATCTGGGCGTAAGGCCAGTTTTCGTATACACGCAAGACGAGTACGTGCCTCAGCTTAATCGGCAGACCGGCAATCGCCTTATGCACCCTGTGTCTGGTTTCATCCTGCTTCCATTTCGAGGCAGGATTTTTGCCCGAGGACTGACGCGCTAAATCGGAATCCACGATCTTTAACTTCCGTTTCTTCAAATAGTTGAGGGTAAGATTGATCGCTATACGGTACATCCATGGCCCGAAAGGATAACGCAAGTCGAAACGATCTATAGCCTTATATGCCCTTATAAAGGACTCCTGCGCCAGATCGTCTGCATCGTTATGATTTCTTACGAACCTGTAGATCACTGTATATACCCTTCGTTGATAACTTTCAACCAGTTTTCCGAAGGCCTCGGCGTCTCCGTGCTTAGCCTTGGCCAGTAGTTTCTTTTCCTCGTCAGGCGGTTCATCATTCTTTTTTGCCGAACGCGCCTTCTCATCTTGTAATACAGATGAAGGCACTGTTTATTCCGAAGGGTTGATGATTTTCGACACTATCGTTTCTAGACTTTCCGCCCGACTGTCGGTTTGAAGGATGCTGAAATCTATATGCTCCTCAGGTTCAAAGCCTTCCTTCATCTTCTGGTATATATCCCAGGTTGCATCCGAGAGGGGATCCTTTCTGTCCCGCGACTCGATCCTTTCGCGCACCACATCATCCGGAGCCTGGCATCTTATGAAATACGTATCGATTCCCAACTTCCCCATGGTTTCGGCCAGACGCCTTCTTCTCTCAGCCTTGCCGTAGGTTGCATCGAGAATGACAGATTGACCCTGGGAAAGATACCTGACAGAACGTTCCCTTAAGCCCTCGTACACCTTCTCGCTTACGCCCCGTGAGTAAAGCTCCTGGCCGAAATCCGCGTAGTGATGCTGGTTGTAGGTAACGCCCGCCAATCCGCGTCTGAGCAGGTCAGAACGCAGGTGTACCGCGTTGGTAAAGTCCCTGGTTCTTGCGGAGATAAAGGATTTACCGGTGCCGGGAAGACCGTAGAATACCATCAACTTCGGCTTATCGAACAGGGTGGAAGCGTAAATCCCAGCCAGATCGAAGTACGAGCGGGCCTTGTCTTTTATCTCTTCAGGCCTGGAAGGATTCTGGGAAAGCATAAAACCCGTAACCTTTCCCCTCACGTATGCCCTGTAGCAGCGAAAGAAATCGTGGAAACGGAGCATCCCCCAGTCGCCGGTGTACTCAAGGTACCTGTCGAGGAGGAAGTCAGAAAGCCCCCTATTATTATGATAATCTAAATCCATTGTCATGAACGCTAAATCGGCGGCGGTATCCGAGCATGCAAATCTGAGATTAAATTCGATTCGGTCGAATATATGTATCTTATCATCGCTTATGAATACGTTCCCCGAATGGAGATCCCCGTGGCAGTAGCGGATCATTCCTTCATCCTCCCTGGCACGGAAGGCCTTGGCATTTTCGGAAAGGAAACGTTCGATTTTTCCCTTGATAAAGGCGAAATCGTCTTTACCGATGGTAACGTCCCGGACGTTCTCGGTCTGGGTGAAGTTCTCCTCCCAGTTGAAGCGTACGCTCTCAAGTGAACCTTGTTCGGTTATCTCCCCCGAGGTCTTCGCCTGTTTATGAAATCGGGCTATATTTTGGGCCAGTTCATTAATGGTTTCGTAGTATACCTTGCCTTCTTCCATCTTAACACTCATCATATCCTCTTGAGGTATCTCCCTCATCACCACCGTGTATTCGATAGCATCCTCCTCAGTACCCCCCAATCTAAGATTTCCTTTATCATCTTTACTCAAGGGCTCCACACCGATATAAAGGTCAGATAACTCACGGTTAAGTTCGACCTCCCTCGTGCAAAACTCCTTGCGTTTCTTGAGTGTAGAGAAGTCCAGGAAACCGAAGTTGACCGGTTTCTTGACCTTGTAGGCGCGTGTGCCTGTCAGAAAAACCCAGGCCGTATGTGTTTGTTCCATACGAACCTTTTTTACTCGATGGGGGTAGAAATCGGGGTTATTCATTGCCTGAAGCAGCTTTTCTGAATCCACTTCAGCCGCCCCTAATTGCCGGAGGAAAGCAGTCTGCCAATCTGGCTGGCCGCCCGTTTAAGATATTCCTTTGTTTTCTTCATCGCCTGGGTTTTATCGATAGGACCGGGCTGTATTGATAACGCGGCGGTCCTTTTGTCCCTGGGCGCAATCTGGACCGCTATCTCGCCGCACAAGAGAATCAGTCTGCTGTGCGGAAGGCGGCGAAGTGAACCCACAACCTTGTAGGAAAGGCTCTGCTTATCGAGCTTTCCCTCGCCGGAGATGATTACGTCCTCCTTCTTTAATAAATCCCTCAATCCCGAGAGTCTTAAAAGGAAATCGGCACCGCTCATGGTTTTACATCCTGTCAGCGCTGCAAACCCGAAGGCTATTCCTCCCGCAGCACCCATACCCCTGCGATGATCCAGGCGATGAGCAATCGCCAATTCGGTAATCTCGGCATATCTGGACAATGCGGTTTCAAGTTTTTCCATATCGTCCTCGGATGCCCCCTTCTGCGGGGCGTAAACAAGAACACCATGCGGGCCGAGTAAGGGATTGTCAACATCCCAGAGTATCTGCACCTGGCGTTTGATCCTTTCGTCCAATCCTGAGGTGTCAACCCTTGCCAGACGCGAGAACTCGCATGGACCCTCACCAAGAGGCTTGTCATTTTCATCAAGGAATCTGATACCCAGGACCTCCAGGGCCCCCTTTCCTCCGTCGATAGTACTGCTTCCTCCCAGGCCTACGATAACCTCCTCCATCCCGCGGTTCAAGAGCTCTACTACAGCCTCTCCCAGACCCCTGGATGTGGTTTTCAATGGATTCCTTTCCTCTTCGCTGAGAAGCCGCAGACCGAGGATTGACGCCGATTCCAGAAATGCCTGCTTGTCTCTGACTAATGCCTGAGTCTTCAACTTTTCTCCGTATGGATCGGAAACGGTCAACGATACGTTTCTCAATCTTTGACCCTTTAGATAATATGATATGCACTCCAAAAACCCGTCACCGCCGTCTGACAGGGGGTAAAGTTCTATCTTTTCCTTCTTAAGACTGCTTTTAAGACCTGTAGCAATAGCCCGAGAAGCGGCCACAGGTCCCAAAGCCTCCTTATATGCCGTTGGGGCAACAACTATCATTCCAACCTCTCCATTAAATTAAATTCATCAAGCAGCCTTTCAATCGCTTTACTTAGGCTGCGTGCTCTGAGAAAAAAGGTTAGTTTCAACTCCGATGTCGTAAAAGCCTCTATGTGAACGTCTTCTTCGCGAAGGGCCTTGAATGCCCTTTTGGTTATCAGGCTGTCTTTTCCGGAACCGGGGCCTACAAGGGAGACCGCGGATATCCCTTTCATTATCGACAGCCCGACCGCACCGGTTTCCCGTTTGAACGCCTCCAGTATCTTTCCGGTTGTCTGGAAATCGTCGCGCGATACAACGAATGCAAGATCAAACTCCGCCGCCTGTGGATGTCCGTGAGAGTAGAAGAAGATACGTACCCCGGCATCGGCGATGCGGGATATAGCCTGGGTTATCACCTCCGGATTCTTGGGAACGTCCTTTACCGTAAAGCGAATAAGACCCTTCATGTGGGTTACCGCCCGCACGAATCTTTCCTCGATGATCTCCATCTGCCTGACCTTGAGTCCCGGGCTGTGTGGATTTCGGCTCGATTTAACCTCAAGGGGAACCTTGTAACGCATGGCCAGGGAAGCGGCACGCGGATGAAGAATCCTTGCTCCGTAATCTGAAAGTTCGACCAGTTCGGAGTAGGTTATCCTGTCAACTTTCTTGACGCGGGGGAAGGTTTCGGGATCTGCTGCGCAGAACCCCTTTACCGCCTTGTAGAGCTCGCATGAATCTGCTTCGAGGAAACGTGCCAAGGCCACCGCAGTCGTATCGGAACCTCCCCTGCCCAGTGTCGTAACCTCTTTACCTTCTGCACTTACGCCCTGAAAACCGGCCACTATGGGAATCTCTCCGGCATCAAGGGTCTGACGGAGGCGGTGACCGCGAACGAAGAGTATGCGAGCGTTGTTGTAACTCTCGTCGGTGTGAATACCGACCTGGGAGCCTGTAAACGATCGGGCCTTAACCCCTTTTTCACAAAGCGCCATCGCCAGAAGGCTCATGGTTATGCGCTCACCCGCGGTCAGAAGCATGTCGAGTTCTCTTCCGCAGGGTTTCTTTACCACCTTTCTGGCCATGGCACCCAGTTCGTCGGTCTGGGAGCCCATGGCGGATACTACCACCGCGAGGCTGTCTTTGACGGCCCTTTCGGCGAGATAGGCTGCTACCTTCTTAAGATGTCTGGTGGTTGCCAAAGAACGTCCGCCGAACTTCATTACCGCTATAGCCATTTCGCTAGCCTGTCTACAGCCTCTTCGATCTGGGCCCTTTCAAGGGTTAACGAGAAGCGTACGTATCCTTCACCGGCTTCTCCAAAGCCTATGCCCGGTGTAACCAGAACCCCGGTATCAGCGAGCATACGTTTCGCAAATCCGAGTGAGGTCTGGCCTTTCTTCGGTATCCGCGCCCATACGTAGAAGGTTGCCTTCGGTGGAGGCATTATCCAGCCCAATCTATTCAGGCCGGATAACAGTGTACCGCGCCTTGCCTTGTAGAGTTTACGAATCCCCGGGGCAATCCCTTCGGTCAATTCGATAGCGGTTTGTGCAGCGCGCTGGATTGCGGTGAAGGGACCCGAGTCGGTGTTGGTCTTAATTCGCTTAAGGGCATCTATCATCCGCGGGTTACCCACCGCAAAGCCCAGGCGCCACCCGGCCATGTTAAAGGTTTTGGAAAAGGAGCCGAACTCCACCGCACAATCCTTGGCGCCGGGTACCGATAGTACGCTCGGAGGCGGATCGTCGAAGTATATCTCGGAATAACAGTTGTCGTTAACCAGCCACAGATTGTGGCTGCGGGCAAACTGCACCGCCTCGGAAAAATGTATAGGTGTCGAGACCGCACCCGTGGGATTGGACGGATAGTTAAGAATCAACAACTTGGTTTTCTGCGTAGCCCTCAGTCGCTGGATCTGCATAAGATACTGGTTTTCCTCAAGAAGCGGAGCAGGCGTGGATGAACCTCCGGCCAGAAGGGTCTGATTGCGGTATACGGGGTATGATGGATCGGGGTATATGACCTCTTCATCAGGATTCACAAGCCCCCATATTAGATGACTTATTCCTTCCTTTGAGCCGATGAGTACGCATACCTCGGTCTCTGGATCGATTTCCACCCCGAACCGGGTCTTGTACCAGGAGCAGATGTCGCGGCGAAGGGTCAGGGTTCCCTGGTAGTCCGGATACCTGTGTGTGTTGTGATCGGCTACCGCGCGCACGAGCGCGTTAATAATCTCGGGATGGGTAGGCCGGTCAGGATTACCTACACCGAAATCGATGACCCCTTCTCCGTATGAAGCCTTTGCGGCATCGAGTTCGGCAAAAAGGTATTCCGGTAAGAGTTCCAGTCTGTTGGCAACCTCTCTCACATTTCCTCCAGCAGGGATGAAAATTCGTAGAAGCCTTTTGGGCTATCTGAAACGAAACGTATAGCTTTCAATGTCCCGAGTGCGAAGGCCATGCGCGAGGATGCACGGTGGGTTAGTTCTATCCTTTCACCCTCGGTAGCGAAGTATACCGT
>WJJO01000091.1 GCA_014729665.1 Caldifarciminota bacterium | reverse complement strand
GTCGATCGGTCAGGCCGGCTGTATCTTTTAGAGAACCGCACCCAGCCGGCAAAGGTATACGTCATGCTCGAAGATGATATCGAAGACAGTCTTCTAATACCTTACGAAGTAGAAACGCCTGTTACTGCAATCGAGATAAACTACAAAGACAACCTCCAGATCTATTCCGGTACCGACGCCTTCCTCCTTACTCAAGAACAGGACACCTACTCCATGATACCCACACACTCGATTCCCTTCCGTCACCGGCTGCTCGTTACATCGACCCCGACTGCCGCATACAGAACCTGGTTCGTGGACGCGGTCGACTCCACAGGTTTCGTTACCGAGTTTTACCTCAAACCCGAAGCCACCGAAGGGATTATAATCCTTGCAGACGACGCCTCAGGCCGGATATACGCGGCTTCCGAATACGTCATACAGGACAAGTCAGGAACATTCTGCAAGCGATACCTGAAGGTATACGAAGAAGGGGAATTGAGTGCAATAATCCCCATTGACGAGAACTACTTTTCTTACGATACCGGCTGGCGCAACGTGTCGGTGGACGCTCGCGGTAACGTGTACGTATTTTCCTCGAACTCCCAGGGTCGGGCAAAGATTTTAAAATGGGCAGTTAGGTGAAGTCTGTAACACACACACCTCCTTCTCACACCCTTAATTCTGTATTTTCCAAATTCAAGCTCGTATTTAAAGCAACTATTGTTTTTCTAATCCTGTCAGTCATTGCCAAGGCAGTCACCCGTGATGAGATACTTGAAACGGCAAGGGATTTCGCTGAGCTGACCTGGTTTGCAGACTCTGTTAATACCACTGCATGGGACTCGATGTTCGCCTTGTACGGCTGTACAGATCACAAGACCTCGGACTGGACCGCAGGCGAGACATACCAGGGCGTGGCTTACTCCTACGGAGGAAACGACGATACACTTTCCTATCTGGGAAACCTTGCCGACTCCCTTGCCGCCGGCAACCACATGTGTCATTACCAGAACTACGGGGCCGAAACCGGAATCTATCCGCCCGACTGGTCGACCGGTATCGACTGCTCGGCTTTCGTTTGCCGGTGCTGGCAGGTCCCCAGGACGAATACCGGCGGCATCTTCGATAAGTACTATCCAGTCAAGAAGGAAGACGTTCAGCCCGGGGACGTCCTGGTCAAGCCTGCATCGCACGTGATACTGATATCCGATCCGGGCGAGACGCCGGGTGCAGGCACCTTTGCCCTTTACGAGGCTTCGGGTTCGGCGTGCCGGGTCTGGTACAATCCTTCAGCCTCCTGGTCTTACTACTCGGCCTACTCCGCGAGGAGTCTTTTTGCATCCGGTGATGATGATTCGAAGGACGACTACGATACATCAAGGTTGACCCTGACCGTCGAACCGGCAGTTGCGAAGGGACGTATACTTCTCAGGTTTTCTAATATCCTGGAAATCGACGCGATAGACTACGAGATATTCGATGTCACAGGCCGCAGGGTTTGCAAAGGACAGGTTACGGGTCCCGGATTCCAGGCATACTGGCACGGAATCGACGAGAAAGGCCGGATTCTTCCGTCTGGCGTCTACGGCGTCCGTGCAGTTCATCCGGAATACAGCGGGGTAGCAAAATTCGTACTGCTTAAGTGATCGGGAAGTACGTGAGGACCCCGAGGATTACTTATAACTCACGATAAGTCTATAAAAAATCCTTTAACTGCCTGCAAGGGCATTCAGCTTGGACTGTGCCCTGTTCAGGTTTTTCCTTGCGTTGGCGTGGTTTGGATCTATTGAAAGCACACGTTGCCAGTAGCTTATGGCAAGTTCGTAGTTGTTTTCGGTGTAGGATTCGACACCGAGAAGGTATAATTTCTGGACGTCCTGGGTCTTCTTGGCCGTCTTTTCAACCTCTTTAAGGTTTTCCTTCGCCTGCTGGTTGGAGGGGTCTATCTGCAGAACCGCCTTCAATTCCTTCTCCGAGCGCGCCGCATCCTCGGTTTCCTTGGCCCTTTGCAGCCTGCGCTCAACGTCAGTCGATATCTTGCTGTCTATTTCGCCAAGCTTCATCAGTAAGTCTTCATTCTGGGGAGCAAGCTCGAGAAGCTGGCGAACCTTTGCCTTTGCTTCATTGTACCGGTTGCTGCTTACCAGGGCATCGACTTCGTCTATTTCCTCTGAGATGTAGCGGTCGATTTCAACACGCGTCTTCCGCATGTATTCTTGTGCTACCGAGTCTACCGAGCTTCCCGGACTGAAATCGAGAACCTTGCTGAAGGAGTTCATCGCGGTCAGATAGTCCTGATCAGCCAGAGCCGCAATACCGTTCCTCAAATCCCCCTGTACTACAGCAGGTGCATTGGAAATAAGCTCCTCTGTTGCTCCTTTTTCGGCCTCTTCACGGTAGAAGAGGGCCAATGAGTGGGTTGAATCCTGCTCGAGTATCTGCTCACTGAGAACCATAAGCGCGACGTAATTCTTGCTTACGTAGGCCTGCTTGGCCTGTTCGACCAGGGCCTCCAGTTCCATGCTTTCCTTTTCTTCCTCAACCTTGTCCATCATCTGACGGGCTTCTGCATTGTCAGGCCACCATATCAGAGCCAAATCCCAGCTTTTTATGGCCTCATCGTACTGGCTCATATTGTACTGACTGACACCCTGTTCGTAGAGGCTTTGACTCGTCATTTTCTGCCGCTTAAGGGCTTCCTTTTCGGCCTCCTCACGGGCCTGGGCAAGTAAGCGTTCCTTCTCGGCTTCACTTGTTCCGAAGTGAAAGCCCACGTCAACCCCGTGCATGCCGGCTCCGGGGCCTCCAATGTTTGAGTTGGGCAGGTAGGAGTAGTTTATCTCCAGGTTAGAAACCTGCAGACCGAACCCGGCTGAGATACCGTCAGAAAGGTTTTCCGCCTGGATTCGTTCGGTCGAGTAACCGAGCCTCAGGGAAAGTATTGGCCAGGGTGAGTACTCAACACCGCCTGCGAAAACGAATCCCCGTGATCCCAAACCGAGGCCTGCAAGCAGTCCTATCCTGTCTTCCCAGACGGAGTAGCGTGCCGATGTAGCAATATAGAGCGGCTGTCCGGTTCCATCGGTTTCTTGGCTTGCGGTGGTATCTGTGGTGTCTTGAGTGATGAAGCGCATGCGTGGTCCGAGATTCTGTACAACCAGCCCCATCCCCAGATTCATATCCTCGAAGTCCTGGTATGCGCCAATATCCACACCAACGGCCGTCGAAACGAACTGTTGGTTGGTTACGGGATCGTATCCCAGGGACACAGTCTGTGCTCTTAGGGTTAAACCCGCGCTGATAGCACCGAGCCTGTGGGGGAATCTGTAAGAATATGAGAGTGCGGGAATCGCCATCACAGCCGCTATTGTATCAGCCGAGTAGTCCGGGTCTGATGGATCGGGACGAACATCGATTCCGTCTACGGTTGAACCCTTGATGCCCAGGGTGAATGTACCGAACTTGAAGGGAAACATGCCGATTATCCCTCCGCAGTTCACCAGTCCCATGTTCTGAACACCCATGATAACCACGGTTTGAGAAGCAAATGAGGAGGTTGCCGGGTTGTTGTAGATGCTGAACCGGTCTCCGGGTATTGCCTGCATGACTTCGCCTAAGGCAAGTCCGCGTGCACCGAACGAGATATCCAGGATAGAAAGCCCCGCAGATTCCGGCGCTTCCTGGGCGGCAAGATTTGAAAACCCAGCCGCGCACAGGGCTATTACAGCCAGGGTTATCGAAGCTTTTTTTACAAACGTTTGTTGTTTCATATCTACCTCACCACCACGAAGGGTTTAACAATTGATTCCCAGAGCTTAAAGTCCGTACCGACCTTGTCTTCCAGGTCTTCGTCTGTAGGGTGTTCTTCGCCTTGTTCGTAGAGTTCATCCCCGTCGCGAGCAACGGCATCGACTATTAGCCTATACATGTACACGTCGGCGCCCAGGCCGGAGATATCCACCTCGATGGTTTGCCCCGGTCCTTCTTCCACGATCTCGCCGGTTTCTACTTCATAGTTCATCAGCCTCTTACCGCGTACGTTGTATATCTCGAGACTAACCCGTGCATCGTAGTTCAGATCGTAGTAGACCGTGATTATGCCTTCGTTTACCGCGGGGTTGGGAACCAGGAATACGTGCTCCTCGTTCACCAGGGCCGAAGAATCGTCGTACTCCTCAACCACCCTGAAGGTCAAGGAGTCAATGAAGATTTCCGGGAAGTCGCCCTCGGGTTTGCCCCATACGAACAAGGGATAGGTGCCAAGATCCCAGGTCCCAGTGGTGTAATAGGCTGCGTACAGTGAATCGTAGCCTGAGGAGCCCTGGGGTGGGTCACGATAGCTCAACGTCGGCGTGACTGTTTGTCCACCTAGATTTACTTCAACATCGACGTTAATAAAATCCATGGTTCGGTTACCGGTAACGTTTATCTCCATGGTATCGCCCTTTACGATCGAGGCCGGGTAGTCCACGTAGAGTCTCGGTGTTGACTCTCCCGGGGTAACATTGAAGCTGTCCTCGACCGTGTAAGGAACGCCCTTGAAGACACCCTCGGCGCCGATGTAGTTCCTGCCTAACGGGAAGGCGTCGGTATTAGCGTATGTTGCCGTAAGTGAATCGTATCCGCCGCCTGGATTCTCCCATAGACGTGAGTCGTCGGGTTCCGGGCCATCCTCGACCCAGACGTAAATCTCCTCGGCAGGCGGATTGACGTTGACCGCGACATCAAACGTATCTCCATGTGTTACGGTTTGGGGGAAGTCCAGCGTAATGGTAAAGGTATCCTGTACCGGGGCTTCACCCAGTTCAGAAACTTGCACCCTGTAGAAGGGGTCAGGGGTTTCTTCCGTCCATGCGATGAGGGGCTGATCGGTACCGAATACACGGGCGGGCAACTGGGGAAAGGAAGCGACACCTGACTCGGTCTGTTCGCCAACCGCGCTCCACGTTCCCTCGATGCGTTGGATAAACCGGATGTCGCCTGCTTCTTGCCATGCAACGGTCAGGCTGCCTTCATCGTCGACGGTGCAGGTTATGCCACGGGGACTTGCACCGTTAAGATGAGGCGTGAGGGCGTAAGGGTCTTCCCAGCCTGAAGCGGTCGAGTACTCACGCAGGAACAGTTCGCCTCCGGAACTCAAGTAAAACAGGTATACCGTATCGGAGCCTGCCGATGTTGCGGTTAGCTCCATCGAGTTACCGATTTCAGGATTGGCGCTGCGGTCGAAACCTGAACCCGGGGCTGTCCATACCGCGTCGTGGATCGTGTTGCCTTCATCGATGTAGAGGATGTGGACGCCGTCGGAGGCCGGAACGAGTTCAAGGTCAGATACGGCCTGACCGGGCTCGGTGAACTCCCCGTCAGGATTGCACGTAGCGCCTTCAACGTAGAAGAACAATCCATTCGGCGGATCTGTTGCCGCTGCGATAACGGGTGTCCCTGTTCCGGAGACAGCGATTGCCATGTTCGAAATCTTATCGGTACCGGTCGTGAATCCGCAGCAGTCTTGATCTTCGCAGATGAAGCCCCAGAAGCTTCCATCCCATTCGTCTACCCATGCCGTCCAGGTGTCGTTTCCTGATGAACTTGTGCTGGTTACTACCCGCGTCTCGTCGTCCCGCGAATTGCTTACACAACTACCGTTGATGAAACTGCCGTCTGAAGGATCATAACCGGTAAGAAAACCCTCCAAAGGCTGCCGGCTCAGGTAGCAGACCTCTCCTATATCTGACAGCTGGGTGAGTTTCCGGGAGCCTTTTGTCGCTTCCCTTATGGTGCTTTGAGGTGGTCTGCCGATGATGAGCTTAATGTAGGCCGTGTCTGCACCTGATCCATTCTCGTTGGAACCTGAGAAGATCACACGATACTCATCGTCTGATGCCATGTAGCCCTCGTCGGTATAACCGTCCCACAATAACAAACTTTCCGGTGGACCGGTATTTTCTTCACCAACTGTATAGACAGGTTCAGCACCGGGGGTGGAGGCGTCCGTTATCTCCAACTCCCAGGAGTTAAGGTTATCCAGATCGCGCCCACCGAGCTGAAACTGGGCAACTTCACCGATCTCAGGTCTGAAATTTGGTGCGGTGGCCGTTATCGTAAGGTTGAGAACTTCACCCGTACCGCCGCCGGTGTCAACCTCCACTGAAGAAGTCTGGGAAAAAACCCCCCTGTGGGTAGCGGTGTATGCGGTAATCTCGTACTGGTCTCCCATATCGCCTACAACCTTGATTGCACAGCACTTGAACCGGCCAGGTACGGTATTCAGTTCAATCCAGGTTGCGCCGCTGTCGACGGATGCATACATGCCTACCGGGTCATAACCATAGTCTGAGGCAAGGAGGAGATTCGGATATGAGGGATCGGTGGCGATGCCCCGGGATGGATCATCGCCCGGTTTTGAAGGGGTCAATTGCCAATTTTCACCATTGTCGGTGCTCAGGAAGATATCTCCGATGCTGGTTAACAGGTAGAGCCTGTCCCCGGCCGGGGCCAATTGAACCGGTATCCCGTCTGTAAAATCGAACCGCTTCAATGACGCGGCATCCTGAGGGTTGTCCATACGCCAGACGCTTTTTTGGTTCGCGTCGGCGATGTATAGCATCTTTGTTCCAGTAGAGTAGACGAGGTCTGTGACGTTCATCTCTCCTAAAGAATGCTCGAAGATATAATTTACCCCGGCATCAATGCTGTAAAGAAGGCTTGTGGCGGAGGTATTGCCCGGGTTTTCAGAAACGATAAACCATACCTCGTCAGGTTTTTCAGGATTGCAGGCGGCGTGAATAGCCGAAGCGTCGGGGAATTCTCTTGCTTGCCAGGCATCGCCCATTATCGAGGTGCTCGTACTCGGAAGTCCGGCGGCGTAAAGCCTGTAATTCCCGTTTGTGCCGCCCACGGCTTCGTCGAATGCAAAGGGCGTAAGTTTTGCCTGATGACCCCAATTATCGGGTCCGCCGCCCTCGGTGTAGTACAGGCCGCCGCCTAAAGATGAAACCGCGTACGCATTTGCCTGGTCGGGTGAAATCTCCATTGAGTAGAAGGTATGTGCCCTTAATCCCTCGACCACACCCCAGTCCCCGGAGGAAGAGTTCATTGTATATGCTCCGTCTGAGGCTCCGGCTACCAATACATCCTTGGCTGCAAGATCGTATACGAACAGGGATGCTATGCCCTGGTTGTATTCGGCCCATTCATCCGAGTAGCCCGGGGAGTTCCTGTGAACCCCGCCGTAGCAGGCGAGATAGATGAAATCGTCGAATCCCTCAAGGTCGTATATATATGTTTGATGCTGCATAAACCCGGACCATTCGGGAGCGGCACTGATGGGACCTTTTATCCAAGTAACACCATTATCCGTTCCTATGTAAAGATACAGGACACTCGAGGAGAGAACGAATTCCAGACATGTAATCGATTTTATCGATTGATTAAGATAATCCTTGGAAAGGATATCGTGATAAGCCGAAGAATCGGCAGACTCCAGAACATAGATTTGATTCCCGTTATTGTTTGAAAAACCTACCGAGAGATGGTTGCTACCGGTCCCTGATACCGGTGATGAGGCTATTGCGGTTATTGTCGCATCGGACGGAAACTCCCAGCCTTCAGGCACCGGAACGAAGGTTTTCCCTCCGTCTGCCGATGCCCACAGACCGTGTTCACGAGTACCCGCAACCAGGTGGTTGCTGAAATCGACTACACCAACGACCGCGTCTTCCGGCAGGCCACTGGCTTTTTGCCAGGAGTTGCCATCGAGGGTGTAGAGTCCACCATCGGTACATAACCACGGTTTAGTGATGAAGGTGATTTCGTTTATACCGACTCCCCAGAATTGGGGGGTAATATCGTCCCATATTCCTTGAGGAGAACCCTTGTAGATCCCTTCGGTTGTGACCGCGTACATGTAGCTGCTGTAATCGACTGCGATATCTGTAACGTATGCCCCATCCGGACCCTGATTAGTCCACCCAAATAGTGGAAGAAAGACCATCCATACAAATATATTTCCCATAATTGTACTCTACCCTAAATCGGATATTTGTCAAGCAGTAAAACACCACCCTGTTAGGATGTCTCAGGGCGGAGACATTGGGTGAATGAAGTACGATTTTCTAATATGTTCCTAGGTTTCTTTAGCGTAGATTAGCCCCAAGTCGTTTCACTATTTCCTTTATCTTATCTGCGTAGCATAACTTGTAGATGGTGGTTGTTGAGTATTCCTCAGGTAGTGTTTCAAGGATCTTCATAGATTTGCTGTAATACTCTGCCTTGACCTATGGTATGGTTTCAGCATCAGCGCGTTTCATCGAGGACATTGCAAAGAACCAGTATACCTCGGCTGTAAGATTGGGGTCAACATCGAGACTGCTCTTGTGAGTATCTAGCCATGCTTCGAGTCCTGCAACTGCCCCTGCGTACTTTCCTTGCCTGTATTGTATACATGCCTGCTGAAGCACAACAATCGGCAAAAGGTTAAGCGTCGACGCTGCATCGGGGAAGTCCTTTAGCTCCTGGAATACACTATCAGCCTCTTCGTAGCGTTCAGCTTCTACAAGGATCAGGCCGAGAAGCGTCATAGGTCTGGGCAGGTGCTTACTTGTATAATTGAACTCTCTTATGAGTTCTATATACCTGTGTACACTATCAATCTCTGCGGTATCGGTATACTCCATAGCCCTGTCGTAGTAGATCCTTTCGACGTATTCGGAAACTTCTTGCAAACTGAGTATTAGTTTGCGATATTCCTCATCTCCGGATTCTCTGGCAACCTCGTGCATATATAGTAACATCAAAGCCAAGGCATACGAATAAGCCTCTTGATATATTAGAGGGTGTTTACCCTTCAAGGACTTCAAATCGTCGGTTGCTGAAATAGCCTTATCCACCTCTTTTGCTTGAAGATAAAAGTCGACAAGCCTTACCCACGCCTGACCTGCGGCAGGTCGCAGCGGGTAGTTGTCTTTAACATGATACCAAATGGTTAAGGCATCATACCACCATATTAATTCTTCGGCTATCTGTGCTTTGTTAAGTAACCCATAACAGATTATGGAATCTGCGGTTTCGTTGTACGATATAACCTGCGTGACCGAATCACGGAATACGGTAACGTTGAGTTCCTTCACGTAATCATCCGGTTCAAAGAACCACACGAGCGCAGAATCGTAGTCTACAAGGTAGTAGTGAGATAAAGCCTTTCCGTACGCGGCAATAATTCTAGCGTCGACTGGATTTAAGGCATTGTCGAATATAGACTTGAACTCATTAGCCGCTTCGCGAAAGAATCCATCCTCCAGTAAACTCCACGCGAGGACGGTTTTTGCATAAGGTTCCGCGTATGAGTCCGGAAATGTCACAATTACAGCCTCGTACAATGCATATGCCACTCTGCGTACTTCCCTCTGACACTGTGTGCTTAGCATCGTATCACTCGACGCAAAGTAGAAGGAATCGGCAAACTCCAGTAACCGCATCGCGGCCTTGTCGAACGGGGCAGGGGTCTTTGATTCATAAGAGATGTACCAGTGCGGTCTCGATATCTGGGTATCTGCGGCAAACTCACGGGCCGAAAGCCCGCAGTTACAGACATCCGCACCGGCCTGACTGAGTAAGAGAAGTAACATATTAAACATAGTCCCTCCTGGGTGAATCGGCGTTTCATGAGGAAACGCCTCATCTTGATTAAAGTCAAGTGTTATTTTCCTGAATTTTATTTTAGGGTGTAATGCTTGACAGATGCACCTACCCGATTAGACTGATGCATGAGCAAGGCATTGGATGAGTTCCGTAAGGAGGCCTCTAAGGCCCTGAAGCCCCTGGGGGCAAGACTTTCAGGTATTTCCTTCATGTTGAATGAGGAAGTCCTTACGTCTGCAGACAAGGGTTTTGACGTCGATGAGCTTGTCCAGGAACTGGGACGCGCAAAGGAAAAGCAAATAGAGGGAAAACTCGCGATATCAATATACGGTGCTGGCGGACGACTTGTCGGTGTCGTATCGGCAGACGACGGCTCGAAACTCGACCTTACGGGGATATCGAGCCTCCTGTCGTTCCTGATATCGAACTTTCTCCTGCGCGAGGAGCGCGACCGGGACGGTCTGACAGGATTCTTAAAAAAGGATGCCTTCCGCAAGCGAATGCTGGAGACCGCAATAGGCGTCAAGAAGGCGGCATCTGCCAAGAAGTCGGGTGGAAAGAAGCGCAGTCCTGCGTTATCGTTCTTCCACCTCGACTTAGACCACTTCAAATCGGTCAACGATACGCTCGGGCACCGATTCGGCGACGAGGTGCTGCGTTCCTTCGCAAGGCACGTTCGGGAGTTCTTCACGGGAGAAGACTGCGAGGGTGTGCTTCTTGCGCGTCTCGGGGGAGAGGAGTTCGGGGTGCTGGTGCCCTATGTAACCACGAAGGATGCAGGCGAGGTTGGGGAGAAACTCAGGGCATACATAGACGACACCCAGATACCGACATCTGCTGAACTGGAACGCTACCGCCGGGATAACCCGGATTTCAAGACCCTTTCGATCCCCAACGTTACGGCCAGCATAGGTATATCAACAGGCGACAGTGCGGTCATCATGCGTACGTCCGAAGAAGGACTTTCAGGCGAGCTCGAACAGCTCTACGAGCAGGCCGACGTTGCAACCTACGTGGCAAAGAAGCTGGGGCGAAACCGCATCATGGCGTTCGAGCGAATCCGCGACGAGGGCGGGACGGTGATAGACTTCGATGTACGCACCGGGATTGTAACAATCGATCTGGGTTCGGACATGGGTGTGGACGTCGAGGACGTGTTCAAGGTCTACGACAACCGCAAGTTCACAGACGAAGAGCCCGTCATCCAGCCCGGTTCGCAGAAGGTAATCGGCTACTATCCGAGAATCGTCCTTGGCGAAATCGAGGTCATCTTATGTCAGCCCCAGGTATCGTTCGCACTGCGCAAGGCGGGTGAGGTCTTCAGTCCCGAGACAGGATTTCTTCTGGAGTGGGTGCCGCCCTCGAAGCGCAGCAAACGAACCACGTCAGACCGGCGGCGCAAGGACAGAAGGAAGGAGTCACGGGTTTCCTCGCGATCGCAGTTCGAGACACGGCTGCGCGAGAGCCAGGAGCGGGAGCATTTCATCATGGTCCTTTTCTTCTTCGACAATCTCGCAACCATAAGGGACCAGAGGGGATCATCGACGGTAAAGGAGCTTTACCGGAGTCTTGCGGCGGAGCTGGAAAGGATGGTTGTCCCGGGCGAGGCGGTGAGCGCCATATCGGGTGATTTAATTGGTTGGCTTCCGGCGGCTACATCTGCTAAAAAGGTCGAAGAGGGCATCAAAGAGCTGAAGAAAAGATACGCCAAACAGGACAAGGCGACCTTCAGCGCGGTCGTATACGACAGCGCTGTCAAGGGACTCGACCGTTCACGTGCACTGGACATAGCCCAGAAAGGGGTCGATATAGCCAGGTTCAAGGGGATAAACCAGACCCTCGTGCTCGATCCGGAGATACTTCTTTTGAAGCTTTACTTCTACTACGAGCACGACGAACTCGACAAGGTCGCCGAGGAGTTCTCCCAGCTTCAGACCTTCGGGATTTCCGATGCGAAATCGCTTCTCTACAATGCCGAAGCCCTTTCATACCTGGGCAAGCAGGAGGAGGCACTCGAGGCCGCACACCAGGTGCTTGACTCCGATACATCCAACCTTCAGGCTCTCGAGGTAGCGGCAACCGCAGCTTTCGAACTGGGCCGCAACCAGGAAGCTGTCGATGCGTACGAGAAACTGGTCGATAAGAAGAAGGGCAAACTCGCGGCCTGGCACTGGAGGGACTACGCTATAGCACTCCTTTACCTGGGAGCTACCGAGAAGGCTCTCGAATATCTGTCACTTGCACTTGCCGAGGACCCGACAGACGCCTCCGCCATCTATCACCAGGGAGAGGCGCTCCTGGCTTTGGGCCGCAGGGAAAAGGCGCGCCAGGAGATAATGCGGGCATTCGAACTCGGGTACCGTGAGCTGAGCCCGCAGGCGCAGAAACTGCTTGGGGAGGGATAAAAACGCTTACCGCTGACCGCCTACCGCTCGCCGCATTAGGGATATAGAATGAGAAATATTAGGAAATATGATGTATTCAAGAAGTCCCACGAGTTGGCATTGGATGTATATAGAATGACAAATAAACTCCCCAAACAAGAGACCTTTGGGTTAATTTCTCAAATGAGGCGGGCAGCATACTCTATACCCATGAACTTATCAGAAGGTGCTGCCCGAGAGACACAAAAGGAGTTCGCCCAATTTGTTAATGTGTCTTTGGGTTCATGTGAAGAAGTAAGATACCAATTACTCCTGAGTAAGGACCTTAACTATATATCTCAGGAATCTTACATCCAACTGGATAAAAGATATGAAGACGTAAAGCGTATGCTTACCAGGCTTTATAGAAGGTTGAGAGATGCTTAATTTTTCCGCTGAAATTCACCAATAGCGGTCAGCGATAAGCGGTCAGCGGTGAGCGATTACCCAATCGTCTGAAATGATGTAATAAGGAGTGCTGATGAGTGTTTTTTCTGAAAGTATAAGCTTACAGGCCAAGGGCTTTGCTGACATGCACAACTTAACCCCGAGGCTTAAGGAAATCCTCAAGGCCTCCAAGCTCAAGGATGGTATCCTTACGGTAATCCTCCCCGGATCGACCGGAGGTATAACGACAATCGAGTACGAATCGGGGGTGTTAAAAGACCTTTCAGAACTGTTGGAAAAACTCATACCCTCAGACCGCGCCTATCACCACGACGCCGCCTGGGGTGACGGGAACGGGTTTTCCCATCTGCGCTCCGCTTTAATCGGAACATCCTTTTCCGTACCGTTCAAGGACGGGAAACTCGTTCTGGGCACCTGGCAGCAGGTAACCTATATCGATTTCGACAACCGCCCGCGCTCGAGGAAACTGCATGTGCAGTTAGTGGGGGAGTAGGCTATTCCT
>WJJO01000090.1 GCA_014729665.1 Caldifarciminota bacterium | reverse complement strand
GGGTATGCACAACTATACACTGGACGTAGATCTGCCGAATGGAATCTACTTCATCAGGTTTACGTGTCCGGAAAGAAGCATGATTGGAAAGATGGTGCTTGTGCGATAATTGAAAACAGAAGACGAGTATGATTCGTATGGAATCATTCGTCGATTAAAGAAATGCTCGGGCCGCTCGAAGGGGCGGCCCGTATGATTATTAAGGCTTGAGGGAAAATTGGAAATTGCGTGAAACAAAAACAAGGTCCTTAAGCTTCAGGATAAGGATTCGATGTAATAACGGGTAAGACAAGAAGACTAATCTTAGGAGGTCTTTTATGAAGAAATGGGTAATAATATTACTTACCGTTGGCGTTGTCGCCGCATTCGGTCAGGTATGGCAAGTAGAGGTCGTGGATTCAAACGATAATTCGGGGATGTTCGCCTCTCTCGGAATCGATTCGAATAATCTACCTCATATTGCGTATCTATACACCTTTCCAATACAACCAACGTTTTCACCCGCGATGATGCCGCAAGTGGACGGTGAACTGAGATATGCCCATTACAACGGAACGAATTGGACAACCGAGGTTGTCGATGACAATAACGGTGACGGCCAGGTCGGCACCTACAGCAGTCTTGCGATGAGTCCGGCAACCGACAGACCTCACATAGCCTACTTTGATGCGTATAACGGCCACCTCAAGTGGGCGAGGTTGAATGCGAACGGTTCATGGACGATAGGTATTCCTGACCCTAATCAAACCGACGTCGTTGGCGCCGGTTGTTCTATAGTGGTTGATGCTTCCGATAATGCCCATATATCTTACTGGAATGTGGATTCGATGATTCTACTCTACAGTACACCCGACGGCGGCGGCGGTTGGTTAATCGATACCGTTGACTTTTCCGATTATTTTGAATTCATGTATTTGAAAACCTCTATCACCCTCGATGATATGGGTAATCCCCATATAGCGTATTACGTATCGGATAATGCTACTCAAACAGTATTCCTAAAACACGCCAAGCTGGTTACAGGAACATGGATTATCGATACTGTCGAGTACCGTGAAGGTGAAACGCTGGGGTTGTGGCCCGATATCGAGATAGGTCCTGCATCTAATAATTTACCTTACGTCAGCTATTTTGACGTCACTAACCTTTATATGAAGTACGCCCGCTACAATTCGGTTAGCGAGACCTGGTCATACGGTGTCGTGGAAAACACACCGGGAACGGGTATGTACGGCACCCAGGTTCTGGGTTCGTCCCATGCAAGCTATTACGATGAGAACAACGGCAACCTGAAGTACGCATATACCGAGGATTACCTCGGCTGGAACTCGGAGGATGTGGATACTGCCGGTGATGTAGGTGGATATACCTCCATCGAGTTGAGCTACAAAGGGGATATGGCCTTCCCCCATATCGCTTACTACGATGGGGACAATCACTATCTCAAATACGCAACCAAGATCCTTAAGGATATGCTTCCGGTATCCATCGATAATCCCCCGCGTAAGGTTTATCCCGATTCTACCTATCCGATCGAGGCGACTATCCGCAACCAGGGGAACGCTGTCTGCGCCTGTTCGGTTTCATGCAAGATAACCCTGGGGACCGACGACGTCTATATCGGCAAGGCCTATACCGGCGCATTAAATGTAGACGCCGAAACCCAGGTTACCTTCAATCCGCCGACCTGGACGGTTATCCACGGCTACAACGATGTCTGGTATCATATACAGGTTGAGACTGAACTTGCAGATGACTCCGTTCCCGACAATGATTTGTTTATAGATTCCATCTTCGCCTCCGACACGTTCACCAACGAGGTATCCGAAGACATCGATATCGCCCTGCTCGATCTCGAGGTTGTCTCAGGCAGGGTGATGCTGACCCTTCCTGCAGCCGCTGATGCCGAGCTTTACTTGGTTGACGTTTCCGGACGCCGCAGGCTTACTCTTCACGATGGCTTACTCGAGGCCGGCAACCATGAGTTTGCAATCGACAGCAAGGAACTTGGCTCCGGGGTTTACTTTGTTCGCCTCAAGGCTCCGGATATCAATGTAATCCGGAAGACGATTCTGGTAAGGTAACAACCGTAAACTCCAATGAAATTAAGCCGTCCCGCAAGGGGCGGCTTTTTATAATCTACCAAGATTTTCCAACAGGGTTTAAGGGCTAACAAAAATAAGCTTGACAATATGTGCAAAATCTTTAGAATAGATTAGACAATGGATTCGATGGGATAGTACAAAGAAGACTAACTTAGGAGGTCTTTTATGAAGAAGCGGGTAAGTGTATTGATTGCTATAGGTTTTATTGCAGCATTCGGTCAGGTGTGGCAAATAGAGGTGGTGGATTCCAACGTCAATTCTGGAATGTATGCATCCCTTGGTATTGATTCCAAAAGCCTTCCTCATATTTCATATCTCTATACCCTGGGCGGTTCACCGGAAATGACTCCGTTTGCAATGCCCCAGGTGGATGGTGAACTCAGGTACGCCCATTACAACGGAACAAATTGGACAACCGAGGTTGTAGATGACAACAACGGAGACGGAGAGGTTGGCATGTTCTGCGGCCTTGCAATAAGCCCCCAGACAGATAGGCCCCATATCGCCTACTACGACGAATATAACGGACATCTAAAATGGGCAAGGTTGAACGCGAACGGTTCCTGGACAATCGGCATCCCTGACCCCAACCCCACCGATGATGTCGGGCTTGGTTCTTCAATAGTGGTTGATGGTGCCAATAACGCACATATCGCCTACTACAACGTCGATTCGATGCTCGTGCTTTATACAACACCCGACGGCGGCGGTGGATGGCTAATTGATACCATCGATTACTCCGGACCGGTAACTCCCTATTCATCAACTTCAATTGACCTGGATGACATGGGTAATCCTCACGTCGCCTACTACGTTGAAAACGACACCATAGGTACAGTTTTCCTCAAACATGCCAAGCTCATCACCGGCACCTGGATTATCGACACCGTAGAGTATCGTGAAGGCGATACCTTGGGTATCTGGCCCGATATCGAGATCGGCCCTGCATCTAACAATCTGCCTTACATCAGCTATTATGATTTTACAAACCAGTATATGAAATATGCACGCTACAACTCCGGAAGTGATTCCTGGGCATATGGAGTAGTAGAGAATACACCGGGTACGGGTATGTTCGGCTCCCAGATTCTTGGTTCATCCCATGCAAGCTATTACGATGCCAACAACGGATTTCTGAAATATGCATACACCGAGGATTATCTTGGGTGGAATTCGGAGATTGTAGATGATAACGCAGACGTCGGTGCATTTACTTCAATAGATCTGAGTTTCAAGAGCGAGATGGCCTTCCCTCATATCGCTTACTACGATATCGACAACGGTTACCTTAAGTATGCCACCAAGATCCTTAAGGATATGCTGCCTGTGTCCATCGATAATCCACCGCGTCAGGTTTATCCCGATTCTACCTACCCGGTCGAGGCGACTATCCGCAACCAGGGAAACGCGGTCTGCGCCTGTTCGGTTTCATGCAAGATAACCCTGGGGACCGACGACGTCTATATCGGCAAGGCCTATACCGG
>WJJO01000089.1 GCA_014729665.1 Caldifarciminota bacterium | reverse complement strand
TATACGTTCACAGCGCCCTGGGGTATAAGAGCCCGGAAGAGTTCGAGGCTCTATATTACCAGGAAGATTGCAGGAAAGCAGTATGAAAACTCTACACTTCTTTGACCCCAAATGTGTCTTGACAAATGGGTCGCATTACACCTTAAAACTAAGGAGGAGGTTAATCCCTCCTCCTTGACAAATTTCAGTATGAGCCTATCCTAAGTTAGGAGGAAGTTATGGCATTGATACTATTTAACGTGATTTTTTTCGGCGGCGTTCTGGTTCAGCCCTTTAGAGTTGCGGAAAAAGAACCGGGGCATCACCAGGTTTGTCTACGAGCGGATATGGCACCGGATGGGCACTTCGCAGTAGCCTGGGTGGACAGTCTGGTTATTGACCAGTTCGATTCAGACCATGAGTTGTTTATCCGTTTCTTTGATAAGAATGGTTCCCCCCTGACAGATCCTTACTGCGTGGATAAATTGCAGGATACCAACTGGGTATTCTGGCCCTGCCTGAAGATGGATACAACGGGTAATGCAGTGCTGGTTTGGCTCGACAACCGGACTCGTAACGACCAGAATCTTTCCAACATACGCTGTCAGGTTTTCAATCCTGAGGGCAATCCGACTGGAACTGTACAAACCCTTAAGGAGCAGGTATGGATATCTGGTTCGAGTACGATCGGTATGAACTTGAATGATAACGGACAATTTGTAATGGTGTGGGATGAACATTCAGCTACTGCCGATCCACATGGTATATGGGCTCAGCGTTTCAGTTTTGATGGTGTGCCGTTATGTGAAGAGTTTATTGTGCAGGAACAGTATCTCCCAGAAAGCACTTTTTTTAACTTCAAGGTACCCCAGGCGGCGCTTAATGACAATGGAGATCTGGTGGTTACCTGGCTTGCTTTTGACGAACGGCTTGTTGTGTTTACCGCACCAATGTTTCAGGTTTTTGACTCCGAAAACAACCCGATTCTTCCGATTATGCCGGGTGGACACAGGGCTGACGACGGCGACTCTGTACACTTCGCTTCACGGGTGAAGGCTCACTGGCTTGACGACGATAAGTTCGTGCTTTTCTGGGCGGATAAACTATGGGGTCGCCGTTACTATGATTTATTAGGCAGGGTGTTTTCGGACAGGGGCTTAACTAGAAATTATTTGAGTGATCATCTCCTGCCTGACGATACCCTTACCGCAACCTTTGGAGATTCGAAAGGCCAGTACTCGATCGATGTGGGCCAGATTTCAGAGTGGGAGATTGCTGACTTTGCCTTCGCCTATCCAAGAATATACACCGATCCTGATGATATGTTTTTCAACTGGGATCACCAAGCCGGTCTTTTAGGCACGGTTGACCTTGCGAGTTTAGTTAAACGCTCGTCGTATCATTTCCAGTTCACCCCTCCTTGGGGTGCGGATACGGTCGTGCCACGTTTTCCAGATTTCAGTTCTCAGGCACCTGCGGTTGCGGTTTGTAATGATCGTATCGTGTGGTCGTATTGCAGGTACAACTCCGATAAAGAACTGGAAGCCTGGGTAATGATTTCAGACTGGGATATGCCTGATGAAAACATGATAGAAGAAGAGCCCCTGGTCAACCCCTCACCAATCAAACTTTCCTCAACCCTCAACCGGTTATCCTACGAAGTTCCGGGCGAAGCAACGTTAATCCTCTACAACTCGGCAGGCCGCCGGGTTACGGAGCAGGTAATCACGGGCAAGGGTGTGTGGATTCCTGCCGACTTATCATCAGGGGTGTATTTCGCAAGGGTTGAAAGCACACAAGGGAGTGCAAGGGCGAAGGTTGTTGTCGTAAGGTGACTATCGATTAGAACTCATTACAGTCGATCTCCTCCGGTATGACTCCTTGTGATTAGTTTTAAAAAAATATCATATTGTATAATAATTGATCTTAAAACACTTGACAATACCCCCCCCTATGAGTATCATGGGTGTGGCCGGTGGGAGGAGGCGAAAATCTGAGTTGAGGGCTTCCCCCTGCCGGTCGTAAACCTTAAACGACCGAAAGGTCAAAGGAGGAACGATGCGTAAGAAACGCATCCCGATAGCTATGATTGCTGCATTGGTTGTGGCGGTCGCTGTAACATCAGTCTTCGCTTACTATGAGACGTGGGAAGACTGGTGGTGGAGCGAAGGTAACCTTTACTATGAAGGTTATACCTATACCAAAGGGACAGATGAACTCTATATGTGCGACTCCACGGATGACAGAAACGTAAACGACCTCTTCTATTTAAAACAAGATGGAGGAGTAATCCCATTCGTGTGCAGCCAAAGAAACGACACCATTTACCTTAGTATCGATAAAGAAGATGTGGAAGCAGACAAACCAACGGGGCAATTGAGTACTAAATATGCTACAGGCACCTGGGAAGGCGTTGCCTATGTTGTCAGCGACGACGACTCGTTCGATGTATCCGGAACCGTAGATGGTACATTTGACTATACAGGTTTGACCTGGACCTGGGACGGTGAAGCGGAAGTAACCAACTCCAATCCAAGTGGAATCACAGGCGAAGGTTCAGGTGACGGTGATCTGGAATGCTCGTCTTCATCTGCACCCTGCGGCTCGTGCCAATAGGAATCAAACTTATAATCAAGGAGGAGGTTAACCTCCTCCTTGACAACAACCACTATTAGCCTATCTTTAATCAGGAGGAAGTAATGCCTTTAAACGTTCTCAGTGTAATGCTTTTCGCAGGGGTGTTGGTTCAGCCATTCAGGATTGCCGAAGCTGAACCTGGGCATCATCAGGGTTCCTTGCGTGTCGATATGTCGCAAGACGGCAGGTTTGCAGTAGCCTGGCTGGATAGCCTGGAGGTTGATGAGGATAGCTGCAGTCTTTTTATAAGATTTTTTGAAAAAGACGGAATCCCGCTGACCGAACCTTATCGTATAGAAAAAACTGATGACACAGTGGGTTTGTATCACCCGTGCATTGAGATGGATTCTGTCGGAAATACTTATCTGGCTTGGGTGGATAATCGGACTCAAAGCAGTGAGAAACTTTCTCATCTGCGTTACCAGCGTTTCGACAGAAACGGCAATCCTCTTGGGTCAGCCAAAACCCTGGTTGATGATATTTATCATAAGGGTAATTCCCGGGCACTCGATCTCAGCGTTGCTGATAACGGCGATTTTGTCATAGCCTGGTGTCAGGGTGTTATCATC
>WJJO01000088.1 GCA_014729665.1 Caldifarciminota bacterium | reverse complement strand
ATACGTTCACAGCGCCCTGGGGTATAAGAGCCCGGAAGAGTTCGAGGCTCTATATTACCAGGAAGATTGCAGGAAAGCAGTATGAAAACTCTACACTTCTTTGACCCCAAATGTGTCTTGACAAATGGGTCGCATTACATCCTGATCTGCGGAGACCTGTGTTCGGATGATATAGTATCCAGGTTTAGGCTGATTAAACCCGATTACTGCCTGTATCTTATGGAAAGAGCATTGTTAGGATCAATCATAAATCCCCAGGCGGGGCAATGCATATTGGTAAGAAGGGAGAAGTGAAGTCTTCCTTACCTTCATTCACGCAAGGAGTATTGATAACTGAATTGGTGTAAATACTTTCTGAGAAGTCGGATCTTTTGTTCCATCAGGTTGACATCCCCTACTGTATTTCTATAATTGATTCTAAATTTGAAGAATCCAAGGAGGATTGATGAAGGTTAAAAAAACCGTGCATTTGAGCTTAATAATCCCGTTACTTGTTGCAATGACTGCAGGAATCTTCGGTGAGGAGTCCGAACTTCCGTCTGAACTTTCGTTTCTTGCCGAAACAAAAACCCCGGATATACTTTTCTTGGCCGGAGAGATTACCACAATAGACAGTACAGGCGCAGCCTTAACGATACTGCCCTTCAGATTTTATTGGGAAGAGGGGAATTATGCGCTTGATGTCAGGAACTACAGTGGAAGTATCGCACTATTCGTAAGGGGAATCGCCGATACGGTATGGATTTATGACTTCTACCACAACACAAAGATTACCTCATTACGCAATCAGAGCCTCGGTATGGTTACAGGTATTCCATTTTCACCCAAGGATATACTCCCTATTTTCAATCTCTATATTGAGGGAAACATGGGTAATTTGGATACGGTAAAGGTCGAAGGTTCCCGCATAACCGCAATTTCTAAAAGAGGATACGTGTATGTATTTGATTCCGAGACCGGGCTTTTGGTTGAGTTAAGGGAAAAGAGCAGAAAGATTACCTTCTCCGAACACCTCGCGAAAAAAGGATTTAAGGTTCCGCATATGATTACCATCAATGAGGGATTCCTTATCCCTATCGCATCCGCCACGGCTATTACGATTAAGGAAATGGACTTGAATCCCGGGGATGAAAACAACCTCCTTTTACATAAAGAGCCTTTGAATATGGAACGCGCCTTCGATTTGCGCAGCAATAACTAAATAATGCTGGCATTAGTCTTATTTCTATTCTGTAATCCGGCTGTAGAACTCCAATCTTCCTTTATAATCGGCGGGGATTTCACGGATGGGGTGGTTCATGATTCCCTATTGTACCTAACCGACGGCAGGGGAATAAGGGTCCTGACATACAAGAGATTTGAAGAGAAGGGATTTTCATTGCTGCCCGGTGAAAATCACCATGTTCAAATCTACAAGGATACTTTATTTGTCGGGAGCAACAGGGGTGTGCGAAAATTACCGGTTGCGAAGGCAGTAGATCCGATGCCGGATTATGAGTGGTTGAATAAAGTAACCGTAAGCGCGATGCTCGTAACCAACGACACCCTTCTGGTTGCAGATCGTCAAGGAACAGTTTACCTTCATAACCTTGCCCAAGGTGGTGTTATCGATTCCTTCACCTTGGGGTTCGCGCCTGTGCGGATGTTATCTGCCGAGGGAAGGCTCTTCCTTGCATGCGATACCGGAGGCTTATGGATGATAGACCTTCAATCCGGCTCCCCTGGTGCAAAAAAAGTCAAACTTGAAAACGACCCCCCGGTTCTGGACATCCTGGAATACAAAAACCTATTCTATCTGGCTTGTGCGGAGGACGGTCTTCGTATTACTCGACTTAAAAGGAATAATATGAAGGATGTTGCATCAATAGAAACACCGGGTCAACTTTTCAGATTGATAATATTCGGAGATATACTGACTGCTGCGGCCGGAACGGCCGATTTCCTGATATTTTCACTTGACGATCCGCAGCAACCCGTGCTTAACCAGGAAGAAAATGTAAAAGGCACCGTTCACAATCTCGTTTCGACAGAAGGTATCTGTTATTTGATTGCTGAATCGGGAATCACCCGAATGAATATCTTGCCCAATTCACGTGTAACTACTGGACTTCATTATGCAACCAGAGGGGTTGTCGGCGATATAAAAACGCATGGTAAGATAGGTGTAATACCGATCGGTGATGAAGGCGTAATGACCTTCTCGATCGACGAGGAGTTGAGATATTTAGGATACCGCAATTTCGATGCAAAATGTGAGAGAATGTATATATTCGGTTCACATGTATACACCCTATCATCGAACTACGTCGTTCACATAACCGATATCAAGGATCCCTCGAATCCAAAACCAAAAGGTTTTCACGATTTTGAATCCCTAGTAACCGGATTGGATGTAGCGGGTGAGATGGTTCTGGTGGCCGAGCAAGAACGAGGTCTGGGCTGTTGGTGGAGGTGTCCTTGCGGTCCGTTAAGGGAGCGTGGTCGCTTGAATCTTTCAGGGCGAACATGGGACGTGAGGATAAGGAAGAAACTCGCCTTCGTATCGACATCCAACCCCGCGTCCATCCATACAGTGGACTGGAGCGACAGCACGGAATTAGAAAGCATCGCCCAGCTTGAATTGGACAGGGATTATGAAAAAATCTGCCTTTACGAAGATTATCTCTACGCCCTGGACAACTCCGGGGCACTTGGCATATTCAAGGTTTCGCGCCCTACCCGTATCAAACAGATAGGTCATCTAGAACTGCCGGGGTCCGTACAAGGCCTAGCTGTTTCGTCCTCGAACGCGTACGTTGCCGCAGGTGAAGGCGGCGTGTATCAGGTAGATTTACGAGATCCCACGAAACCCGAACTTCTCGGAAGCTTCTATCTAGGCAACTCCATCGGGGTTGCTTTAGCCGATGAATTAATACTTGTAGCTACGCCATATGCGATAGAGGCCGTCAGGACAGAATAGGAGACATCTTGTTTAACAATCTAACCCTTGCCCTTTTATTGTGCACCACAGCACCAGGAGTCGTAACATCCGGTACTCATCACTTAATCTCCGGAGACTATAACGACTTGGCGTTCGTCAAGAACCGCCTGTATACCGCGAGCGGGTTCGGGTTATCGGTCTTTGCCCCCGAACTGACATTGATACAGCATATCCCGACGCCGCACTACTCCAGGGAGATTGCGGTTTACGGAAGGAAGGCCTGGCTTGGCGAAGGCAATCGGATAACCCTTTACAAGCTATCCTCTAAAGGCCCTGAAGCCGCCTCGGAAATGGAGATTTCAGGACAGATAACTGCCATGGAAACTGACAAAGATTATCTGGCGGCAGGCACCGATTCCGGAAAGATATACATTATCCCGCACGAGTGGGAACTCAAAGCCGTCTCATCCTTCGATCAGAGGGATGAACCTATCGATTTATGCTTTTATGAAGATTACCTCTTTTCAGCCTCTAGCAAGGGGATAATGATTATCAGACTCGGTAACACCCCTGAAATAGTTAAGACATTAAATGCAAGTTCGGTGAACTCTATAGAGATTCTCGACGAGATGCTGTTCGTGGCAACCTCTGGAAACAATATACTGGCATATTCCCTGAAGGATAATCCTGCTCAACCTGTTATGATAAAGGAGTTTTCCGCCGGATCACCGGTCGTATCAATGAGTGGATACGATAAGCTGCTCTATGCAGCACAGGGTTATAATGGATACAGCATCTTTACCAAAAATGGAAAAAAGATAGAGGGTTGTGAGGAGGTCGATATCGGATTCGTTGCAGATATTGAACCTACGAGCGAAGGTACGTATTTAGCTCTGATGGATCACGGGCTTCTCAGGTTGGAAGGCAAAAATCCCAAAAGCCTTTCAATAACCTCTAGGTATACCGACATCGCACCGTCCCTGCATATATCCCAGGGCGGGGTCTTCTGGGGAATTGCTCAGGGCAAGGGGGGAGTGAGGATTCTAAGGCCTATTGGTGATTCGACGATACAAGGTTATGCTAACCCCCGTCCTGCTGACGCGAAATCATCGGCCATTTCCGGTTCGTACCTTTACGTTGCTGATGCCGCAAGGGGCATTTCTATTTTTACCTTAAAAAGCCTGCCGAGTGCCGACCGGGAATTTGACCTTTCCCAACCGGGTACACCCATAAGGGTCATAACATCCGAAGACCTTATCTATCTTGCATCCGAATCGAAAGGGGTCAGGGTTTTATGGATATGTCCCTGTGGTCCCCTCGCTCAAAAGGCCGCCTTTGAGAACGACATCGTCGCCCACGATATCGCGGTCAAGGATACCCTGATATTCGTTGCCGATCCTGAAGCGGGAATCCTTGTGTTGACCAGAGGTGTCAGCAAAAGTAAAAAAACGACTGTCAATTATCTGTCAACCTACGAATGGATAATGCAGCCTGAGGCTATACTATTGGATGAAGATGTTCTGTACGTTACCGACAGCATCGGCGCTCTCATCGCACTCGATGTATCCGATCCTTTATCGATAGAACAGCTTTCCTTCACCATGATCGGTACAAAGCCTTACGGTTTAGCATTATCAGGGGAAAGCGTTTACGTGGCCTGTGGCGAGAAAGGAATACTGCCGATAGACGTCTCCGATCCGGCTTCTCCGGTTAAGGGTACCATCATCGAGACACCGGGGAAGGCGCTCTCGGTTGCCGTGTCCCCTACTCATCTGGGTATCGCCGACTATACGTCCGTTTTAATAGTTCCGTTGAGTGAAATCCAATAAACTCACTTAATGAAAAAAACCGCACCCAGGATACTGATAACTACCGCCTACCGGCATTCGCCCCGTGATTTCTACGATGCGGTCGGGGCTAACTTCTACCGCACACCGAGGTTTGCCTTCATGCGTACCGTATCCACCTCCCTGCGGTTTCTCAAACAGAATCTTCCAGAGATAGAGATAATGGAGTTCCCGCGCTGGAACGAGTACGTAAAGAAGCTTGCTGAGGGCTGGGACGTGGTCGGCTTCACCTTCTTCCAGCACGATCTCGCAGAAGTTCTGGAAATGGTTACCCAGGCGCGAAAGCAGGGGGTTAAGGAGATATGGGCAGGTGGATACGGAGGACTCTCTGAGGAGGCTGAGGAGTTTGCAGACAGGATATGGTACGGATACGTTGAGGAGAAAATGTCGGCTGAGATTTTCGGAAGAAGGCTCGATCGTATCGTCCATCCTCCGATAGTGATACCTGTAAACATCGTATGGCCTCCGATGCTTCCCTATAAGAAAGTCGGTCTGCTTTTCACCCAGCGCGGATGCCCTTTCAGATGCACCTTCTGCCAGACCCCGGTGCACTCACCCCGGCCTTCCAGACTGCCGCTTGAGTCCATCGAAGAGGTTCTAGCCTACTACCGCAAGACGGGCATTAACGAGCTCTTTATCCTTGACGAAACCTTCTACACCTTTCCGTCGCATTCGGAGAAGGTACTCGACCTTTTGGCAAAATACAAGTTCCACTGGTGGGTGCAGTCCAGGGCCGACTTAACCCTCGAGCACATACGATCGTGGACGGAACGCGGCATGGTCAACGTCGGATTCGGTGTGGAGAGCGTGAACGATGAGATACTTAAAAAGATAGGCAAGCGAACCAATCTGGACGTAATGAGGGCTTTCAGGGAGGCGACCCGCAAACACAGGATATTCACCATGGCCTTTTACATGATAGGCTACGAGGAGGATACGGTCGAAAGCGTGCTCCGCGACTACAAGGTGCTTTACGATATAGGCTTCGACGCACACCAGCTGACCGTACTCACCCCATACCCCAAGACCCCCCAGTGGTTCGAGTTCAAGGACCGCTACGGCATATTCGAGAAGGACTATCACAAGCACGACGCGCGATTCCTAATCTGGAACCATCCGAATATCACCCCTGCCCAGATGCAGTTCCTTTCACGAGTCGGCATGGGCTACCTGAACGTGCCGATGAGGAACTACGGCGCAGGGATCATACGAATGGTCCAGAAACGAATCTACCAGAAGGGCTTCAAGTTCCTGTGGGACGACCTTGCACGCCCCTTCTTGCATTCCCTCGCCTTCAACGAGCGCAGACAGATTCTCCTCTAACAACATCAAACTGGACGCCGAGGCTTATTTATCGACCGAAAACGTCCTTCAGGATCATAAGTACAATATTTCCCTTGTCTCCGTACGGTCTGTGTCCTCTGTGTTTTGCATTGACCGCAAGTATTCCACGAGTAACCTGTCTAAACAGACAGAGAGGAAATGATGAAACACATTAGTAAAAAGAAATTGTCAGCCTGGCTGGACGGAGAGCTGAACGAGGAAACGAGACAAAAGATAAAGGCTCACCTGGAGACTTGTGAGTACTGCAGGGGACTCGCCTCAGGGCTCAAGTCGGTCAGTAAGAACCTTGGAACGCTCGAAGGCCTGGAGCCCTCCCCCTTCTTTGCCGCCCAAATAAAGGGTAAGGTTCTCGAGAAACGTCCACGAAGGGGCTGGCGCAAGGGGTTAGTTCCTGCACTCGCCGGTACTGCCGCCGCACTGTTCTTAGTCCTGGGTGGTCTAATTGGACAGGTTATGTACGCGGGAACGACCGATACTGCCTCAGAAACCGAACTTTCCGGTTATCTGGGAACCTCGCCCGCCGAGGACTACCCCGAGGGCTCCTTCGGGGAGATTGTAGATGATGTGTTCGGTGAAAACGGAGGTAACTCGTGAAACAAAAAACGACGATAATAGTTCTTTCAATTATTCTGGCCGCCTCGGTTGGACTGAACCTCGGCGGTATAGGAATGTTTGCGCTTATGAGAATGCGAGCCCGAAGATACGCAGAAGAACCGGGACGACCGCTTGTTAAAAAACTTGAGCTTTCAGAAAATCAGCGCGTTGCCTTAAAGAACGCTCGAGAAGAGCTAGGAGAAGCAACCAAACCTCTGCGCGAGGAGATGAGAAAGAAGCGCGGGAAAATGCTCGATCTGCTTATGAAGGACGAGTTGGACAGTGCAAGACGCGACTCGCTTTTTACAGAAATCGCAGACCTTCAGACCGAGATGGAGCTTATCGTATTCAACAAATTATTCGAGACTAAGTCTGTTCTTGATCCCGAACAGCAGAAGCTCCTTATCGACATGGTAACCCAGGAGTTCCGTCACGGGCCCGGAATGCCCGGACCTGATGGACCTCCGGGGCCTGCTCGAAGAATAATACAAAAACACAACCAGGAAAGGAAAGAAAAATGAAGATAATAGCCAGAATACTGCCGGCGGCAATCCTGTTGGCGGCAATCCCTTTAACCGGCTTTGCCCAGCCCAGAGGGGCAGGTCGCGGTGAACGCGGACCTTTTGGTCAGATAGCGGAGACTCTCACCGACGAACAGAAGGACGCCATACGTGAGCTGCACACCGAACATCAGAAGAAGATGATTGATCACCGCGCCGAGATGGATGAGGTCATGGAGGAACTCAACGACCTCTATATGGAGAACGCTTCCGAGAGCCAGATAATGAACAAGATCGAGGAGATTGGCAAACTGAGGACCGAAGCGGACAAGGAACGCGCCAAACTTGCCCTCGAGGTTCGCGATCTGCTTACCGAAGAGCAGAAACAGATGCTCGAGGAAGCGGGCGGTATTATGGGTCTGCGAGGACTCATGGGCGGCCACGGCGGACACGGAGGCCCTCGCGGACATCATCCGGGTCCCAGGCCCGGGGGCGGTCCGGGTGAACCGGGCGGTGAAGGACTTGAATAGATGCTCCTTTTGACCTTACGGGTCAAAGGATCGCAGGGAAAGAAAGCAGGTCAGCTAACGGCTGACCTGCGATTCAATTCCAACGTAAACTACATTGTTCTGAGGAAATTCGACTTTCATACTTTTAAGGAGAAACCTTGCACGATCCAGATGCCAGGCTCGTAGAGTTAACAAAAGACGGCGATACTGACGCCTTCGAGGAACTCGTCAAGCGTTATCAGCGCCAGGTTCTTTCCACGGCTTACCGATACGTTGGTGACGCATCAGCGGCAGAGGATCTTGCGCAGGAGGTGTTCATCAAGGTATGGGAGAAGGCCGGTGCTTTCAAGGGGCGTTCAAGGTTTTCAACCTGGCTTTACCGGATTGTCGTCAATCACTGTCTTAACTATCAGGATAAAAGAAAGCGGAGGAGAACAGTCGATCTGGATGAACGAATTGCAGATAACGCTGAAGGGGTGCAGGAGAGGATTGAGAGGAACCGCAAGGTTCAGATTGTAAGGGACGCTGTTTCAAGGCTTCCGGAACGTCAGCGAATCGCCTTGATATTATCCAGATTCGAAGGACACTCCTATGCCGAGATTGCGAGGATTATGAAAACCTCGCTTTCGTCTGTGGAATCCCTGATATTCAGGGCAAAGGATAATCTTAAGAAAACGCTCTCTCCACTCCGGGAAAAACAGATAGTATAATCTGCTCTCCGCCCCGTTAATCCTTCTCAAAACCGAATGATTTTTCTACATGTAGAGTCTAAACGTACGTATAATTGAATTGAAATCAAAGGGAGAAATAGTGCCGAAGATAACGTGTATTAAGGGAATCGGGCCTGGAAGTATCCAGAAGTTAAGCGGCATGGGTATTAAAGCCACCTCTGATCTGTTGCAAAAAGGCGCTCTTCCGAATAAACGAAAAGAAATAGCCGCCGAGCTCGGGGTAGAACCGTCATCGGTACTCAACTGGGTCATTCAATGCGATTTCTACAGAATCAAACCTATGAAGTCCGAATATGTCGACTTAATGTTTGCATCTGGGATTACTACAGCCACCGAACTTGGATGCTTCGATCTGAATACCCTTTACCAGAGATTAGCCGGAACCAACTCAAGGAAACACCTCGTCGAACAGTTACCCTCAGAGAAGTGTTTGGCAGACTGGATAAACCAGGCTGAGGATTTACCTTCTGTTATCTGGTTCGACGGTCTCTACTGTCTGGACATGGATAATCCCGAAAAGGTCTAACCATGAACAGGCACTTGACCGGAACCCATAAGGGAGTAGAATTTAATAAACCGGACGGTAAGAGATGAAATGTTTTAACAAGAAACAATGGTTGAAATACCTTAAGGGGGAAGCGGATAAAGAAATCCGCAATCATATCGAGGAGTGTGAGAAGTGCCGGGAAACCGCACAGAGACTCATGGAGACTTATAAGACATTGAACTGCCTGGAAGGTTTGGATGCAGACCCTCAGTTTGCAGCGATTGTAACGGCAGAAATTCGCAAGAAGCACAAGGTAAGGACATGGGAACGTGTCGTTCTGCCTGCGGTTGCTGCAGCGGCGGCGGCTGTATCGATTTGCCTGGGAATCTTTCTCGGACACAATCTATACGCCGTTATGCAGGTAGACAATTCAGGGCAACCCGGCCAGACTGCTGTAACTCATTACTACGAGGGTGCTTCGGTTGAGCTTTACATCCAGGAGGGATCGCTATGAAATCCAGGGGACTTTTGATAGCATTAATAATCTCGGTGGGAATAAACCTCGGGGCTATCGGCACCCTAACGTATTATTTCATAAGAAAGACAAACCCCAAATTGAGATGGAAACAATGGACGAGGAAGTACGATAAAACATGGAAAGAGGTACAAGACAGTCTTGATATCGGTGATGAGTTGACCGAAGAGATACGTGGTTTAATGAAGGAAGGGTTCGAGGAGAGTAGAAAAAGCTGGGATGAGCATAGAATCATCCGTGATTCAATTATCGACGAGGTAAACCGGCCTGAGTTGGATACAGGAAGGTTAAGGGTGCTCATTGAACGGGACATGTCTTTACAGACCCAAACCGGTGTCGACATGTACGAAAGACTGTTCAAGGCCAAGAGTAAATTGCCTTCCGGAAAGCAGGAAGATTTCATCGAGTTTTACAAACCTGCGATACACTTCACCGGGCAGCCCTGGTATTTAACAACCCATAAGGAAAGAAAGCTGAAACCGCCTGATGAAAAGACGCAATAGAAGGAAAGTATAAAAATATAATTCATGCTTGATCCGGATTCCGAACTTATCAGGAAAGTATCGGATGGCGACGGGAAGTCGTTTACAGAACTTGTAGATAAGTATAAGAACCGGGTATTCTCAACCGTTTACCGTTACGTCAAGGATCCTTCCATGACCGAGGACCTTGCCCAGGAAATATTCATCAAGGTGTGGAAGAATGCACGCACGTTCAAGGGGAAATCGGCCTTTTCGACCTGGCTTTACAGGATAGTAGTAAACCACTGCCTCAGCTTCCATTCCAGGAGAAAAAGACATAGAACGGTCGAGCTGGACGAGTCTATACCTGACAGCGGCGGAAGCCTCGAAGAAAGGATGGATAAAAGGGCCAAGAGCGAGTTGATAAGACAGACCGTGGGCGCCCTTAACCGCAGGCAGAGAATCGCCCTCATCCTGTTCAAGTTCGAGGGATACTCGTGCAAGGAGGTTGCGGAAATAATGGGCATATCGTTCTCGGCTGCACAGTCTCTAATCTTCCGCGCTATCGATAATCTAAGAAAGAAACTTACCCCGCTGAGGGAAAGTCGAAAGATCTAGAACCATCTTCTTATCCCCCTAGACGCTGGTATCAAGGGACAGGCTGGAGAACCTGTCCCTTGATATCTTTATCCTTAGCAAAAGATGAGGAGCGCGGACTCTCAGTCCGCGGATTAACAAGCTGGTTACGATTTTCTTCTCCTCCGAAGCAAAAGGGTCGTAACAAGACTGGAAATCACAGCGATAAGTGCACCAATAAGAGGACCTCGAATATTGGAATCCATTGAGCCCCAGCGAGTTGGTAATATCTCAACGCCATTTATTCTAGCACTCTCAACTTGACCATCAACCTGCAAATGAGGTAACGATGGTGGCATAAACTCTATTCTTAGTAAAAGATTACCGGGACCACTCAGCTCTAGTCTATCAGTATTTGTTAGGCTTATCCTCTCTCTCCCTATACTAGCAATGATATCGGGACCTAAAATATGAAGATATGACACTCCACTTCTTAATGTTAACCAACTTGATGAGTTAACCGACGGAGAGATTATAAAATCGAAATCCCTTTTTCGATTATAATTCATGTATATCTGATCGATAATTCCCCGCTGCTGAGTTATTACTTGAAAGTTACTTGTCCGGTAAGTATCGCCAACTTGAACCCTTCCTTGATATATATCCATTATCATCCACTTCAGGTTTAGATTTGTGATTATGTTTTTGAGATTCTGATAATACGATTTAAAAACTAGGGTCTTGTATAGTTGAATAACGAGGGTATACTGAGCAATGCATTGTCGCTCAGTGTATTCAGCGGATTTGACCTTACAAGAAATCAGGAGGATTTTCTTGGAAGCAAAATACGGCAAATATGTACGGTGTGATCATT
>WJJO01000087.1 GCA_014729665.1 Caldifarciminota bacterium | reverse complement strand
TTCACTTACGGATGGTTCCTCAAGGTCTGGCAGGTCCTCAAGCGAGGTAAGTCCGAAGAATTCGAGGAATTTTGGTGTAGTAACATAGACATAAGGGTGACCGGCGCGTTTGTCCCGACCCTTTATTCGAACCAGGCCGCGTTCCAGAAGGGTCGCAAGGATATAGGTGGAGTCGATCCCGCGGGTTTGATCTATGTCCGGTTTGTTAATCGGCTGTCTGTGGGCTATTACGGCCAGTGTTTCGAGGGCGGCCTTTGAAAGTTTCGCGTGACGGCGTTTCTTTAAGAGTCTTGCGATCCACGGAGCAAAACGATGATGGGTAACCATTTGCCATCCGCCTGCAACCTGACGAATGTGGAAGGATCGCGAGTCGGCTTCATAGTCGGCGTTGAGTTTTTCTATGCACGCTTCTACCTCTGAAGGGGTCAAATCGGCGGCTGAGCCAAGCTGTCTTGAAGATACCACTTCAGGTGATGCGAAAAGAAGCGCCTCTACTATCTGCCAGCTTTCGCTCACTTGCTCTCCACACGCAGGAACTTAATGTAACTTCCCTTGTTGTCCGTCCAGTAAATCAACCGGTGGGGTTCGACAACCTGATAGTAGAAATCGAAGCTGCGGCCCGCCAATATCATCTTGTAGGCGGTCTGGACGAAAGAGCTCTTGAACCCGAGGGTTAGTTTATAGCATTTAATCTTTCCGATGGATGTATTCACTTCGTATATACCACCCAAGGTACACTCCCCTGTTATAACCATTCCGATGTTCGACTCGAAGAACGGAAACTCTACCGTTTCCGGGTTATCGAAGGGATAGCCCCTGAATGCGTCTAGAAGTGTATGCCTGTCGTAGAAACGACCGGAGTGCTTGTGCTTTGTTTCCTTGTCCTTGAATCCGTCCTGTACCAGTATTGCGTCATGCTTCTGTTCGATACCCAGCTGGAACTTTCCCGAGCGGTTTTTGACAATCTGTATGGTTGACAGATCGTTCATGCGCACCTTGCACATAACGGTTATCTGAGTGGTGTCGTGATGGGTGTGCACGGTGTAGTAATAATCGCCCTTGTTATATACCTCGTGGGTTATCTCACGTGAGGTTTGGTTCCCGGCATCGTAGCCCAGGTACACAACCTTTTCACCCGAAGGCATGGCGGGATCCGAAAATCCAACCAGAATCGCTAGGGTTAAGAGTATACTCATTCGTTCCCCATTATCGATTTAACAACCTCTATAAACACCGACGTCAACTTCTCAAGAGATGTTTCGGAAATCCAACCTTCAGCCATTGAGGCCCTTCCTCCACCACTACCTTTGAAGTTCATTGCTATTCCTTTAAGAAGATCAGGTGCGTTATACCTGTTAACTAAAGAATCGGGAACAAAAACCAAAATCGCGAGTCTTTCCTCTTTTTCAGGAGATGTTATTACGCCTACAATAAACTTTCGTTTTGATTTTAGGGAATCCGCGAGAAGTCTCATATCATTTCGGGTGATACCTTTGATCTTAGCTGTTACGAATTCCACACCGTCAATTTTCTGGGCACGGGACAGAATATCATTTACTTGACTGTTAACAAACTTCTGTGCGAGTTGATCCCTTTCTTTCTCTATTGTTGATAATTTAAACTTGAGTTCCTCAACCCGTTTGAGTAGTTTATCCTGGACAACGTTGAGGCTTTCTGACAGTTCGGTAAGGGTATCTGAGATGCGCCCAATCTCCCCAAATGCTTTTTCCCCAACACATGCCTCAATGCGTCTTATTCCTGCCGCTACCCCTGTTTCCGAGGTAATCTTAAAAAGGCCTATCTTGCCGGTTCTATCAAGGTGCGTACCCCCGCAAAGCTCAGCCGAGATGAGTTCACCGGTATCAGACTCCCTTATCTGCAGTACCCGGACTACATCCCCGTACTTCTCTGCGAAGAAGGCAAGCGCGCCGAGTTTCTCCGCTTCCTTCCGGCTCATCTCTCCGGCTTTTGCCTCGAGGTCTGAAATTACCCACTCGTAGACTTGCTTCTCGACAAGCCTTATCTCTTCAGGACTCATGGGCGAGGGGTGGTAGAAGTCGAAACGAAGACGACCGGGTTCGACCAGCGAACCCTCCTGTTTTACGTGCTCGCCCAGGATTTTTCGCAGGGCGGCGTGAAGGAGATGGGTTGCGGTGTGCGCACGTTCTATCTCCATCCGGCGGGAAATGTCGACGACGGCGTGTACTTTTGCCCCTTTCAAATCCTTCGAGTACTTACCCTTGATGAACTCCCCGAGCGTTATCCTGTCACCTGAATTGTTATACTCAACCCCGAGTACCTCTATCTCAAAATCTTCACCTATAATTTTACCCGTATCTGCGACCTGACCACCGGCCTCGGCGTAGAAGGGTGATTTCTCCAATGCAAGTAATACCTTACCTTCCTTATCAGGTGGGTTTATATAGAGGATATTGGTATCTGTAGAATTATGGTCGTAACCTTTGAATTCATCTTTTATTGTTCCTCCTGTGCCTGTCGCCATAGTACCCTGATCGATCGTCACGGATCTCCTCGACTTCTCCCTCTGGCCTTCCATCGCCTTCTCGAAGCCCTCCATATCGACCTTTACATCCTTATGCCTTGCCAGCCACTTGGTCAAATCTATGGGAAAGCCGTGGGTATCGTGCAGCTTGAACGCGTCGGGACCTGAAATCTCACCTGCTTTGGCGGCATCTGTAAAGAGTCTCATTCCCTCCTCAAGGGTCTTTAAGAACCGCTCCTCCTCGCCCTTTATCATCAAAGCTACCTGTTCGCGGCGTTTTTCCAACTCGGGATAGACGCGTCTCATCTGCTCGGTGACGTCTCCGGATAAACGGTACAGGAGCGGTTTCCTGATTCCCAGGAGGTAGAGGGCGCCTATGGCGCGCCTGAGCACCCTGCGGATAACGTAGCCCTGCTCCTTGTTCGAGGGTCTTACGCCCTCGCCTATAACGAAGGTGGCCGCACGCACGTGATCTGCCGAAATGGCCAGGTATTCCCAGGTGTCAGCCGATATCTTGACCCCTAATGTATCGGCCGCGGCCTGCATCAAGGGGTAAAACAGGTCGGTATGGAAGATTGTCTCGACGTTCTGGGCCGCAAGCGCCATCCGCTCCAGACCGGCTCCGGTATCGACGCCCCTGTACTTCAACGGCTTACGCGAACCGTCTTCCTGTTGATCGAACTGGGGGAAGACAAGGTTCCATATCTCGGTGTACCTTGCTTCGTCTTCCGCGGGTCCCGGTCCTGCATCACCTTTTTTCCACTCCAAATCCCAGAATATCTCCGAGGACGGTCCGCAAGCCCCCTTGCCCCCGGCAGGTCCCCAGAAGTTATCCTCGTCACCGAGGTAAACTACCCGTTTGCGCGGAAGACCTACAACGTCTCTCCATATCTCAGCCGCTTCTTCATCTTCCTGGTGCACAGACACCCATAGACGCTCTTTGGGAAGCGCCATCACCCCGGTTACGAACTCCCATGCCCAGCGGATAGCATCCTCTTTTTGATAATCCCCGAACGAAAAGTTCCCCAGCATCTCGAAGAAGGTGTCGTGGGTAGCGTCGGTACCGACTAAGTCGATATCCTCGAGCCTGAGGCACTTCTGAACCGAGGTGGCGCGCTTGTACGGAAGCGGTTCGACCATCCCTGCCCACAACGGCTTGAACTGAACCATCCCGGCCACGTTGAAAAGAATAGTAGGATCGGCCTTGGGCACCAGGGGCGCCGACGAAACCCTCGTGTGATCGCGATCGGTAAAGAACTCCAGGAAGGCCTCTCTGAGATCAGCCGATTTCACTCAATCTCCTCGAGGGCTTTATCGATCGCTGTCTGCGAGTACCCCCTTCGAAAAAGGATCTGATGTATTCTCCCCCTGCGTTCGAACGAATCCAGCAAATCGTATGAAGCAAGTTTCTTGAGTGCGTACTCGCGTGCGGAACGTATCTCATGGTCTACGTGTTCTTCCCAGACCCTCGTGAACATATCGCCCGGGATGCCTTTGGCTGCCAACTCGGCCCGGATGAGCCTTTTGCCCTTATGGGAGATAAAAAGTTTGTGGCGAATCCATACCCCGGCGAAGCGTTCGTCGTCCAGCAGCTTCTCGCCCTTGAGCCGTTCGATCTCATCTGAGATAACGTCAGGATGGAATCCCTTCCTGCGCAGGCGGCTTTTTAACTCGAGGATGCTTCGATCCCGGTAGGAAAGCAGTCTTAGCGCCGCGGCTCTTACTCGATCTCTTTCCTCTTCGAGTTTCATGTCTTTTTGTCATCTGTTAGCACTATTCGTCTTTTTCTGCTGGCTCTTCTGCGGGACGAGCCTCAGGTTCTTTAGTCCCGAACAACTCCCCCCTGACCTGGGTCTCGAGTTTTTCCCTTGCATCTTCGTTTTCTTCGAGGAATGCAATCGCCGCATCACGGCCCTGGCCCATACGTTCGTCGTCTAGTGAGTACCATGTGCCCGATTTCTGAACCATCCCCAAGTCGACCCCCTTGTCAACGAGTTCCCCGAGATAGCTTACACCCTTGCCGTAAAGGATGTCGAACTCGGCAATCTTGAAAGGCGGAGCAAGCTTGTTCTTAACGACCTTAATCCGGGTACGGTTTCCCAAGACCTCGTCGCCCTTCTTAATTGCAGCTATCCTCCTGATATCCAGGCGTATAGATGAGTGGAACTTGAGGGCAAGTCCGCCAGGCGTTGTCTCCGGATTGCCCCACATTACCCCTATCTTCATCCTTATCTGGTTGGTAAATACCGCGCACGTGTTCGATCTGGAAATCACCGATGTCAGTTTCCTCAAGGCCTGCGACATGAGTCTTGCCTGCAGGCCCACGTGGGCGTCCCCCATCTCACCTTCAATCTCTGCACGGGGTACGAGTGCTGCAACCGAATCAAGCACGAATATATCTATTCCTCCCGAGCGGGTAAGTATCTCGGCAATCTCTAAAGCCTGTTCACCGGCGTCCGGCTGGGACAGAAGGAGTTCGTCCAGGTTTATCCCCAGGGCCCTTGCGTATATAGGATCCAGGGCGTGCTCTGTGTCTATGAATGCCGCCTGTCCCCCTGCTTTTTGAGCGTTTGCAACCGCCTGAAGGGCAATGGTGGTCTTGCCGGAAGCCTCGGGTCCGAATACCTCGATGAGCCGTCCGCGCGGGAAACCGCCTATCCCTAAGGCGGCATCCAGGGTGAGTGAACCTGTCGGTATCACGTTGGAACTGACGCTTCTCGGACTTTCCCCCAGCTTCATTATCGAACCCTTCCCGAACTGCTTGTGTATCTGACTTATGGCAGTGTCCAAAGCCTTCTGGCGGTCGTTCGCCTTCTTATCCTTACTGTTGTCTTTGGCCATTTTTCCTCCTTGTTATTACCTTGCTCGAAGGCAAGGAACTACCTTCAATCTTTCAATCTTTGTTGTTTATAGTTTTACTATCCCTTAACAAATTTTTCGACCCCTTCTCCTGCGATAGCTTACTCCACAGTAACGCTTTTGGCTAGATTCCTGGGTTTATCTACGTCGCAGCCCCTGAATACCGCGACGTGATAGGCGAGAAGCTGAAGCGGTATGACCGTGAGGAATGGCAGAAGGTATTCGGGTACCTCGGGTACGGCAATGAAAGCCGCACTGCGCTTAGCCAATTCTCTGTCACCTGCTGTGCCTACCGTTATTACCTGACCGTCTCTTGCGGCTACTTCTTCGATATTGGCACACATCTTATCATAGGTCGAGTCCCTGGGAGCAACTACGACAACCGGGGTTTTTTCGTCTATGAGGGATATGGGACCGTGCTTCATCTCACCTGCGGGATAACCCGTTGCATGAACGTAGCTGATTTCTTTTAGCTTCAACGCGCCTTCAAGCGCAGTGGGATAGTTTGCTCCCCTTCCGAGGAACAGAAACGCATTGTTCTTCTGGTACTTTTTTGCAATCTCGCGTATCTTCCTGTCCTGCTTGAGGACCTCTTTTATCTGCAGTGGTAAAAGACCAAGGGCTTTCTTGACCTGCCTTATCTTTCCAGAACTCATCGTACCCTTCCTGCGGGCAAGTTCCAGGGTGAAGATTAACATGGCGAAAAGTTCGGCGGTATAGGCCTTGGTCGATGCAACGCCTATCTCCGGACCTGCGTGAAGATATATGGACGAGTCAGATTCCCTGTCCAGGGACGTCCGCTTGACGTTGAGCATCGAAAGCACCCTGAGACTAGAGTTCTTGCGTGCGGCCCTGAGTGCAGCAAGGGTGTCGGCGGTTTCGCCGGATTGGCTTATTGCGAGCATCAGGTCGTGTTTGCCGAATACCGGTGTGCGGTCTATCAGCTCCGAGGCAATCTCGACTTCAGTGTGTACGTCGGTGAAACGTTCCAGGAAATAGCGTCCTACCAGACCTGCATGATAACTGGTTCCGCATGCCTGTATTAGAACGTTTTTAATCCGGGTCACTTCCTCCGGATAGAAACGGTATGCCGAACCGAGATTGATACGTCCGTTGTGGATACGGCGGTCAAGGTTATGCTGTACAACATCGGGCTGTTCGAATATCTCCTTGCGCATGAAGTGACGGTAGCGTCCTTTGGAAACCGATTTCGGACGAAACTCGATCGGGACGACTTTCGGTTTAAGCCTGGTGCCTGAGAAGTCGAAAACCTTGACCGGCTGCCCCAGTTTTACTACTGCAACCTCGTTGTCATTAAGTGAGATCATGCGCTGAGAGA
>WJJO01000086.1 GCA_014729665.1 Caldifarciminota bacterium | reverse complement strand
CCTCGATGGTCCGGGTACCATTTCATGGGGCGACGGATTTTCTCCTGGAGTCTATTTCGTTGTACCGAGAACCGGCAGTCAAACTGCGGAGAAAGTAATACTGGTTCGCTAGATCACCTCCCCCTTGATGGGGGAGAATAAAAGAGGGGGTGAATCTCTGGGATCGGTGCTCGTGGCGTGTAAAGGAATTAGTCATCCTTTAGTCCAATTATTCACATTTTAGGCCTGATCGTCAAATATTGGGTATAGATGTTTTAAACTCGGTTCACGCTTACGGCGAAGTTTACCGAGTTAAAACTCCTAAAGCGAAACCGCAGGTTTCGGTAACTTTTCTGACTATCTTATGTGGTTTCGACAAGGTCGAAACCTACGGAATCGCTGGGAGCGATCTCCGACAGAAATTAATGAAAAATGACTACTTTTTGACTACCTTTTGGCTAGCTTTTGAGTAGCTTATGACTATCTTTTGACTAGCTTTATTTGGTGTTACGGGTAACGAACTGCACTCAAACATGTCGGGAATCGTGACTCGAATTAAAAAAGAGGGAGCAGACCTTGAAGTCGGTAAATAAATCTTCTCGCTCTGTGTACTCTGTGTACTCGGTGATCTCTGTGTTTCAATCTCTCTACCGTCAGCTGTCAGCCGTAAGCGGTCAGCGGTGAGCGTGTAAGAGTTTCCCCTTTATTTTACTTGATTTCCGCGTATCACCGCCTTGACGCGCGTATAATCCTCCATATAATCATCGGATGATATGGTCAAAATCGCTGGTGCCGACGCTGCGGGAAGACCCGCGTCAGGCCGAGAACGTATCCCACAAGATACTCCTTCGGGCAGGCTTCGTAAGACCCCTCGCTTCGGGGCTTTACAACTATCTGCCCTTCGGTTTGAAGGTATGTCAGAAGGTTACGCAGATCATCCGCGAGGAGATGAATCGCATCGGCGGGCAGGAGATGCATCTTTCGGCTCTTTCACCCCGCTCGATGTGGGAGCGGTCGGGCCGATGGAACGCCTTCGGGGACGACATGTTCCGCTTGAAGGATAGAAAGCAGCAGGACCTGGCGCTGTGCCCTACCCACGAGGAGGTCATGGCGCTTATCGCTTCAAAGGAGCTTCGCTCCTACAAGGAACTGCCGCAGATATGGTACCAGTTCCAGACCAAATTCAGAGACGAACCCAGGCCGCGCGGAGGGGTGCTGAGAACACGCCAGTTCACCATGAAGGATTCCTACAGCTTCGATCTGGACTACGAGGGTCTCGATGCATCATTCAAGCTTCACAGCGAGGCGTATTCCAGGATGTTTTCCAGGATGGGGCACGATTTCTTCATCGTCCAGGCATCGGGCGGGCTCATGGGAGCGGGTGAATCCCACGAGTTCATGGTTGAGGCCTCGTCCGGCGAGGACATCTCGCTGGTGTGCCCTGAATGTGACTACCGTGCAAACGCTGAGGTGGCCGAAGGCAGACCGGTTTCCTCACCCGCACTGGATTCGAAGAAAGAGAAGATTCATACTCCAGGTCTCAAGACCGTCGAGGAGGTTTCAGGTTTCCTGGGCGTAAAGCCTTCCCAGTTGGTGAAGAGTATCCTGTTTGTTAAGGACGGAAAACCGCTCCTCGTCCTGGTGCGCGGGGACTACGACTTCTCGGAAGAGAAGCTCAAGCGTGCGTTCGGGACCGGTCTGGAACCTGCCGAAAACGAAGATGCGGAAAAACACATGGGCGCGTCTTTAGGTTTCCTCGGACCGCAGGGGGTGGATATCGACATATACGCAGATATCAGCCTCGAGACCGCGGACATCTTCGCGGCAGGGGCTAATGAGGATGATTACCATATACTGGGCATCAGCCTATCCGATGATGCGAATATTAAGGAGTACATGGATTTGCGCACGGTCAGAGCCGGGGACGGATGCCCTAACTGTAAAGGCTCACTGCAAGAGAAACGGACCATCGAACTCGGACACATATTCAAGCTGGGAACCAAGTACTCGGAGGCGATGGGCGCGAACGTGCTGGATGCGGAAGGTAAGGAGCACCCGATCGTGATGGGCTCTTACGGTATAGGTGTTGAACGCTCGATGGCCGCCCTCATAGATCGGTATTATAAAAACGATGTAATGGCCTGGCCGGTTGCGGTGGCTCCGTACGAGGTCCAGATAGTATCCCTCGGTGAAAACGAGGTCTCGGGAAGATTCTACAAAGAGCTCGCGTCAGACGGACTGGACGTTGCCTTAGATGACAGAGACATGGCCCCCGGAGCTAAGTTCGCGGACGCTGACCTCATTGGTATCCCTTACCGGATAGTTGTCGGACCCAGGGGGTTAAAGCAAGGCAAGGTAGATATCCGCAAGCTGGCCACGGACGAAACTATAAATGTTGCAGTAGATGATGTAGTAACCAAGGTATCACAAATGATTTCGGCGGAGAAGGATTAGTATGATATTAACTGATGATTTGAAGACCCTTGTGACCCAGGTTATAAAGGAAGAAGGCTACAAGCTCTACCATATGGAACTGAAGGGCAAAAGGCTGCACATTTACTTAGAGAAGAAGGGCGGAGCTACGCTTGGCGACTGTGAAAAGGTAAGCAAGGCAATCGCCCTCAGGCTTGCCGCCGAAGCTGCTGAAAGCCGCGATTTGATGCTTGATGTTTCCACGCCCGGTATCGAGCGCATGCTTTATAAACCCAGGCATTTCAGGGATGCTATCGGGGAAAGATTGCAGGTAAAACTCGCAGGTGAGGTTATTGAAGCAAGGCTTGTGGATGCGAATAAGGAAAAGATTGAACTGGAAACACCTGCCGGTATGAGTCGCCGGATTAGTTACAACGAGATCCTCTCGGCTCAGGTAAAAAGAACCACCGAGGAACTCTTCAAAAGGAGATAGATGGAATCAGAGATTCAAAGGCTTGTTATTCAGCTTGCCCGGATAAGAAACGTAGAGGTAACTTATGTATACGATACCCTTGAAAAGAGTATCATCTCAGGCTTGAAGCGCCGGTTCGGACGCGAGGTCCGGCACGAAGTCTCCGTCGACGCGGAATCGGGTGATATAGATATCGCAATCATTCAAACCGCGGTGAAGAACGTTACGAATATAAGTCAGGAGATATCGCTGGACGACGCCCGCAAGATAAAACCGGACGTCGAGGAAGGAGATGAGGTAAAGATCGAGATTCCCCTGCAGGAGGTGGGAAGGGTAGCCATCCAGCGAACGGTAGATGAACTTTCCCACAGGCTGCGCGAAGCCGAGAGAACCAAGCTATTCAACGAGTTTATTAAGAAGAAGTCCGAGATTATCTCGGGAACGATCCACAAGATAGAGAAGGAGGAGATACTCGTCAACCTCGGACCCATATACGGTATCCTGCCATTGCGCGACCAGTTAAAGACCGACCATCATCAAATAGGAGCGCCCTTCAAGTTCTACGTACTTCGAGTAGAACGCACACCCATAGGTCCTAGGGTTTATCTTTCACGCACCCATCCGGAGTTCCTCAAGCGGCTCCTGGCCCAGGAGGTCCCAGAAATCCAGCAGAACATAGTGGAGATAAAGGGTGTCGCCAGGATACCGGGCGTACGCTCCAAGGTAGCGGTTACCTCCCACGACGAGAAGATAGATCCGATAGGGGCCTGCGTGGGTTTCCGCAAGGTGCGCATTCACAACGTAACCAAGGAGCTTTCAGGCGAGAAGATAGACGTCATACCCTGGAATGCCGATCAGAAGGTCTTTATCGCAAGGGCAATGAGTCCGGCACGTGTAAACGAGGTTATAGAGGAGGAAGGAACCTTTACGGTCGTGGTTCCCGACGAGGAATTCTCGAAGGCCATCGGGAGAAAAGGACAGAATGTATGGCTGGCATCCCTTCTGACCGAATCCAAGCTGGATATCTTAAAGGACTCCGATTACCGCAACCGCCTGTTCAGCCAGCGAATGGCCCAGATCATGATAGAAACCCTGGATTTCCTCGAGGAGGGAGTACGCAAGACATTGGTAGAGTCCGGATTTACCACCGTGATCAGCCTGTTCGAGCAGTCATCCACCGAGGCGGCCAAGGTTCTGGGCTGGGATCCTGCCAGGGTCGATCAGCTTAAGACGCGCATCCGCGAACATCTGGAAAAGGCCGAACTCGAAAAACAGCTCTTTGAGAAGGAAAAGCTGGAGGAGATGCGTGCTGCGGCCGGAGACGATGAGAAGCCCGAAGAGACCGCTAAAGAGGCGGCAAAGGAGGTAGACGAAACTGCCGAAAAAACCGAGGAGTCTGCTAAAGAGGCAGACGAAGGAGGGGAGGAAGAGTCTTCTGAGAAGACCCAAAAGGATAAAGAAGAAACCGCAAAAAAGACCGTTAAAAAACCTGCGGCAGATGATACATCAGAAAGCGCCGAAGAACCCGAAAAGACAGAGCCATCAGAAGGGACTGAAGAATCCGACGACTCAGAAAAGACCAATGACACTGAGCCTGAATCAGATGAAGAAAACAAGAAGGGGGGCAAATGAAGCATCCTCAGATGAAGTTGTTTGAAGCTGCAGAAAAGCTTCGACTTTCCAGCGAGGCCCTGGCCCGAATGATGAAGGAGTTGGGTTTCAAGCCGCGTGGATATACATCCTACATCACCGACGAAGAGTTTGAAGCTGTAAAGAACAGACTCCGCAAGGAAAAACAGAAGATAAAACAGTCGATGAAGAAGGCTAAGCCTGCCGAACGCGGGAAACGGAAACATCCACGCAAGTATAAGCGAGGTCGCCGCGATCAGGATCAGATAGAGAAAGCGGTCAAACAAACCCTGGCCAGGATGGATCACAAGCGATCCCGGAAGAAGACGTCCAAACGGGCTCGGCCTGCACGCAAACACCGTCGGGAAGAGGAAAAGAAACACATCTTTGAACCCAAACGCGGCCCGGCCATTCATGCTGCAAGAGAAGCCACGGTAAGCGCTTATATGAGCGTTTCCGAACTCGGTCAGGTTTTCAAGGTTCCCCCTGCGGAGATAATAAAACGCTGCGTACAGATGGGTGTATTCGTTACGATTAACGAAAGACTTGACCTGGATACTATTTCCGTACTTGCCGAGGAGTTCGGTGTAAAAATCACGGTAGAGGAGGAACCCGCGATTGAATATGTAACTGTGGATGTGGACGATGAGTGTGAGGTAAAACCAAGGCCCCCTGTTGTCGTGGTTTTAGGACACGTCGATCACGGGAAAACCACACTCCTGGATTACATTCGTCAAACACGAGTCGCTTCCCAGGAGGCGGGCAGGATTACCCAGCGTATCGGGGCCTATACCGCTCAGATAAAGGATTATAAAATCATATTCCTGGATACACCGGGTCACGAGGCCTTTACGGCTATGCGCGCAAGGGGTGCGTCGGTAGCGGACATTGCGATACTTGTGGTTGCCGCAGATGACGGAGTCAAGCCGCAGACTATAGAGGCTATCGATCACGCCAAGGCTGCGGATTTGCCGATCATTGCGGCAGTAACGAAATCCGACCTCGAGATAGCAGACCCCGATAAGGTTAAGGGCCAGCTTTCATCTTACGATGTCATTGCCGAGGATTACGGCGGCAAGGTTATTACGATAGAGGTTTCAGGTATTACGGGCGACGGGGTCGACGATCTTCTTGATGCTATTCAGGTCACTGCGATCGATCTTAATCTCAAGGCCCCCTACGAGGGTCGTGCCCGGGCGGTGGTCGTAGAATCCAAACTCGACAAATCCAAGGGATCGGTAACGACACTGATAGTTCAGCGGGGCACACTCACCAAGGGCGATCCTTACATCTGTAGTGAGTGGTGCGGCAGGGTGCGTGAGATGATGGATGAGAGCGGTAACAGGCTTAAGGAGGCGACCCCGGGAACCCCTGTACAGATTCTTGGTATAGGAGGGATACCCGAACCCGGTGAGACATTCGATGTTGTTGAAAGCGAACGTGCCGCAAAGGATCTGGCCCAGCGCCGTCGACTCATGCACAGGGAACGTGCCCTGGCCTCCTCCTCAAAACTCTCACTCGAGGCTCTTCAGGAGCAGATAAAATCCGGTAACGTGCGCGAGATGAGGATAATACTTAAAGGCGACGTATTCGGTTCGGTAGAAGCCATATCATCCTCCCTTGAGGAACTTTCTATCGAAAATGTTAAAGTAAAGGTCATCCATGCCGGTGTAGGGGCCATAAACGTCACTGACGTGAACCTTGCAGAGGCTTCGGGTGCGGTAATAGTCGGTTTCCATGTCACCGCACACGCCGATGCACGCTCCCAGGCGGAACGTGAAGGCGTCGAGATAAGAACGTATAAGGTTATCTACGACGTCATAGACGACGTCAGGGCGGCGATGCTGGGTATGCTCGAACCGGAAGAGAAAGAGGTTATCCTCGGAAGGGGGGAAGTCAGACAGGTCTTTACGATACCTAAGGTCGGAACGATTGCGGGAAGCTACATCTCTGAAGGAAAGGTTACCAGTGATGCAAAGGTCAGGGTATACCGGGGCAACGACCAGCTCACGGAGACAGGATTGGCTTCCCTTCAGAGATTCGACAAATCGGTTGGTGAGGTGGAGTCGGGCTACGAATGCGGCATACGTCTGGAAGAGTTCAATGACATCGAGGAGGGTGACAGGATGGAATTCTTCACCATTATCCAGCGAGCGAGGACTAATTAAGGACTGAACAAATCAAGGTGTGAGTTGTGAAGACGATACAGGCTCTAAACATGACATATCGATGTTTTTCAATAACCCCGTATGAATTGCTGGCGGGACAATTGATCCGGGGTAATAATCCGGGGTCCCCGCAAAAACATCCCGTGTTTTT
>WJJO01000085.1 GCA_014729665.1 Caldifarciminota bacterium | reverse complement strand
GTATCGCCGATGTTAGAAGGATTAGTCAGGAACGAAACCTGCTTGTAGGAAACTTAGAATCGATGCTGCCGAGGGCCGTTGTTGCGGCCATAAGGCTATCTGAGGCGATACTCGCCGGGATTTCCGATCGTCCGACCAAAACCTATTACCATCACTACCGTACGATCAATATGGGACTGGACCAACTTGCATTGAAGATAACCGGATTCCTTCAGCGCTCAGGATTCCGGGCCTTTCCCGTTCCCGCCTCGCAGATAATAGACTGGGAAAAGCAGAAGGGGATAGTTTCCCACAAACACGTTGCTATCCAGGCCGGACTCGGCTGGATAGGTCGCAACAACCTTCTGGTTACACCGCAGTACGGCTCGCAGGTAAGGCTGGTTACTGTACTCACCGATGCACCGTTTGATACCGCTGTGCCGCTTAACGAAGACTGCGGGTCATGCCGCGCGTGTCTCGATGTTTGTCCCTGCAGCGCAATCAAGGATGATCCGGCTGAGTTCGACCACCGGGGCTGCTATGCACAGATAGATAAGTTCGTACGCGCTCATGTAGTCGGACAGCATATCTGCGGGGTATGCGTTCGCGCTTGCGGTCCGGAGCAGGTCGCCAAGCGCTAGGTCTTTTTTTCCCCCAAAGATCACAAAGGATAGAAATCGCTGACCGTATTATCAGGTGAGTATAATCCACAGAGATCGCAGAGGACACAGGATGTAAATAGGTGATTATCGGTTACATCGAACCGGGCGGATAAGCTGCAATCCGCGGGTTGTCCAGTGCCGCAATCGCGAATCCCTGGTTTAAGAGACTTGTGATTTAATCAACGAGTATTATTCGGAATAAGTTGACCTTACGCTTGCCCCAACTATACTTAACGCCTGTGAAAAAGAAGATACGGCTGGGTGATATAATCAGTCTTGCCTCAGGGGCTATAGTTATAGCGGCAATAGTTGCCTTCGTGGTCTGGCAGTGGCCGAACCTGAGGCCGTTTTTTGCCGATCCCGAACAGAGTCCGCAGGCATTGCGTGACTATATTGCCGGGTTTGGTATATGGGCTCCGCTAATCTTCGTGGGATTATACGTTCTTCAGATTGTGGTTGCTCCAATACCGGGTACGCTTATGAATTTCGCAGGCGGGCTTCTGTTCGGTTGGTTCGGTGGAATCGGGCTGTCGTGGATATCCTGCATCGCAGGTGCGGCTGTATCGATTGCGGTGGTGAGACGTTTCGGACGGTCGCTGATGCGTATCTTTATGTCTGATGAAAAGATAGACAGGTTCGACTCCTACGTGCGCACCAGGGGGTGGGTATACCTTTTTCTCCTATACACAATACCGAATCCGATAGGGGATGCGGTCAATTACATGTCGGCGCTTTCTGATATAAAGTTCTGGAAGCTACTTGTCATGGTCGGCATCGGACGCATTCCTTCTTTGATTGTTGGAAGCTGGCTGGGGACTCAGTCCCTTCATTTTAAGACCATCCACTGGATATTACTCGGGGCCGGATTCGTGCTCCTGCTGGCAGGTGTTTACATCATCCATAAACCTATAGAGAACCTTGCGATTAAGATTTCGGCAAGGCTTTTCCCGCCTAAGGGACCTGAGCCTGACGGTAAGAGGCAGGTCCCGACTCGGAAAAAAACCACAAAGAACACAAAGGAATAGCAGAGTCTTTTAATACATTACCACTTTATACCCCGAAGAACGAACCTCTTCCTGAGGGATTATTACTTGACAAGTACACCGATTCCCATATTCTTTCATGTGTGAATTATTGCCCGCCTTCGGGCCGTATTGAAGCCGGAAATTGGTTAACCTTTGAGGAGATTAAAAGATGGAAGTTCACCACATAATGTTGATTATCTGGGCGGCGGCTGCGGTCCTTTTCCTGGTAGGAGAGCTTCTTACCGAAGGCTTCGCCCTTGCCTGGTTCGGGATAGGCGCCGCTGTAGCGGCGATATTTGCCCTTATTAAACTACCCGTATGGCTCCAACTCGTAGCATTCGGTGTCATCTCAGGCGTGCTTTTCCTTCTATCCCGCACCATATTCAAGCGTTTGACCGAGAAGGCCCCCTCCTCGGGTGTTGGTTCGGAGCGTCTTATAG
>WJJO01000084.1 GCA_014729665.1 Caldifarciminota bacterium | reverse complement strand
TTTACCCCTCCGAAATTCGAACCGGGGTTACCTAACTGGTTTTTTTCCTTTTTCTCTAACGTCTTTCTTTCCTTTTTCATATGCCTCCTTGATCAAGTGTCCTAGTATACAGCTCTAGATTTAGCTTGTCAAGGGTTATCGTTTTAATCTAAGCGTATTCTAAAGTCGTATTTACCGCAGACGCGGTTCGGAAAGATACCATATCACAGCAAGACCTAGACCGAGCCAGAGCAGAAACCTAAAGGGCAATCCGGGACGTTTATGCTTAATAAGATACCTGTATAAGCCTTTGTAATGGTGCATCTTGACGAACGTCCTGCATGAGCCGGGAACGTTTTCACCTACTATGTGTACCGCAGAAACCTCGGGGACGTACCAGGTTTCATATCCGGCATCGTACACCCGCCTGCATAAATCGATGTCCTCGGTGTAGAAGAAGTATCCTTCATCAAAACCTCTCAGGCTTGTGAAGATGTCTCGGCGAACAAACATGCACATGCCTGCGCATGCGTCGATGCGCTGAGGTCTTGTAAGATCGATATCGGCGTAAAGGTAGTGCCTGGAACGCTTGTTGTCAGGGAAAAGCCTGGTCAGGAGGGTTTTCCTGCCGAAGAGGAAGTCCGTATATCCCGGAAAACGCCTTAATATCTCCTGAGCCCTTCCGTCAGGATAGATTACCTTTCCGGTGGCTATCACCCTTCTTGGATAGTCCGTAATCAGCTTGACCGCGGCGCGGAAGCCTTGCTCGACCACCTCGGCGTCCTGGTTGAGGAATAGCAGGATACTTCCCCTGGCGACTGCGGCCCCTCGGTTGCATGCATAGGCGAAACCGGTGTTATGCCCCAAGAGGATGAATCTGGCTGAAGGGAACTTCCGTCTTGCCCTCGCGATGCTGGCGTCGGCAGAGCCATTGTCTACCACAATTATCTCGGTGCCTTTCGGTGGAATCGACTCCAGACAGTTGATAAGAAGGTTCCCACCATTATAGGAAGGGATTATTACGGATACCGCAGGATTGTGAATAATCTTCTTCTTCCGGACTTTACTCACCTGGGGGTATTCAACGCCAAAGGTTCCACAGCCACAACTTTGGCACCAGGAAAAGCGCCTGCCACACGATGCGTTTATTGAGTTTGGAAACCCCCACCCTGCGGTCGCGGAAACAGATGGGTATCTCGACAACCTTGAAACCGGCCCTGTACACCCTGTAGTCTATCTCTATCTGGAAACCGTAGCCGTCAGTGGTGATGTCTTCCAGGCGGATACGGGGGAAAACCTCGGTGCGGTAGCACTTGTAGCCTGCAGTCATGTCCTTTATGGGTGTCGAGGTTCCGAATCTTGCATATATGTTTGCATAGTAGGAAAGGAGTTTACGTTTACGCGGCCAGTCCTCCACCGCCCCGCCCTCGATATATCGGGAACCGATGACCAGATCGGCTCCTTGCTCTATCTCGCGAACGAACCTGGGCAGATCGCGCGGATCGTGCGAAAAATCTGCGTCCATCTCGAACGCGTAGTCGTAGCCGTGAGCCAGAGCCCACTTAAATCCCCTTATGTATGCGGTTCCCAGACCGAGCTTGCCCTCACGTTCTATCAAATGAAGTCTTCGGTCTTTACGCATCCTTTTCTTTACCAGCCCGGCTGTACCGTCGGGCGAGGAATCATCCACCACCAGGATATCTGTCTGGGGCAGGTGATGGTGTACCGCATCAAGAATCCCGTACCTCAAGGGGTCTCTTTTTCCCCCTTGCCTGGGTGCGATATTTTCCCGTTCATTATACGTTGGTATGATCACAAGACCCTTCATGCTATATTTTACCTAACGGATAGGATTTGTCAATTATTAATAATCTTTTTACACACAGTTACAGGTTTTTCTGAAGATTAAGTTTCAACGGACGGCGAAATCGAACTACTGACCTCTCACAGGTATAGAAGGTTGATTCAAACCAGGGAGTTGGTATTAAGGCGACTTACAACACAGAGTCCCCAGGGAACGCTGAGATAATTCATATATTTGTTTATCCGGTTTCTGAGATCTCCCTGATCTCTGTGTTGTTAATCACTTTGTGCCCTTGGTGTTCTTTGTGGTAAATCCCTTCTTGCTGTAAGTCGTCAGCGATGTGCGGCAGGGCTGTCGGCGGATAACGGTCAATTTTAGAACGTTCTTTCTATCTGTCTCCGTTTGCCGAAAACGGTCAATATATCTCCTTCACGTATAAAGTTCGAGGCCTTGGGCGGTCTTATGATCCTGCCCGAGCGGTTTATTGCAAGAACGAGTACGCCTTTCTTTGTAAGGTTGAGTTCACCGAGTTTCCGGTTGGTAAACGCGGTGTCTTCGCGGGCAAGAACCTTGCCTACAACGTAGTCCCCGTCCACCTCGATTATACCGATGACGCGTTTTTCCTTGAAGACCTTCCAGCTCAACAGCTTGCTCTCCACCCACTTCTCAAACTTCTCTGTCCAACCCCTCCATGCCGCTATCCTCCACAGAACGAATATGACCACAGCTCCAACTATTAAACCAATTGGTACGGTTGCAAGCGATTTATTGATGGAGGACGATGCAACCGTACCCACCAGGGACGCAATTACGGTTATAATACCTGCATTCCCCAGTATTATCATTATCGATATTATCCTGCGCCGCTGAGGATGGGAGACTATCTCCTCGGAGTATCTTGTAGTAAACCCCACACCGAAGAAGGCGGAAAGCGCTTCAAAGGAGGCCTTTCGTCTGTCCATCCCGGTAAGCATCAAGGCAATAGCCGCCGCATGCATACCTATCCAGGCTAAAACGATGATGATAACCACCGGTATCAGGAACGCCATACCGCTGAGGTTAAGGTTCAATCATTCCTCCGGGACGTTACTCATATAAGAGATCGTACGAGACCGCCATTCTTTTTTACCTTAAAGGCCCTTGGTGACGAAGATGAGTATTATACCTAATACAGCCCAAAATAGACCCGCAATAAGAAACGCAATGTGATGTCCTTTTGCATATCCCCTGCCTAAAGGTTTTATCAGCATCCTGAGAACCGCCTGGAGGCCGTACAGACATCCCTGGACGATGAATCCGGTCGAGATGAATATCTGCCAGCCTATCTGCTGAAGCAATACCAGGACGAGCATCGCCATCCACCAGAGGATAGGTACATATATTACTATCCACCAGAGGAGGTCGAGTTTTCTTACCGGTTTTGTTTCGTTGACTCCGGTACGCTCTTGGTTTTTTTGTCTTTTCAATTCTTCCTCCTTAAAGCCATTTCTTTATCTTGAAAACAACAATCATAACTACCGCAACGACGACCATTAAACCGAGCGCGCCCCAGTATCCCCAAGGTGCAATCAGCTCGGGCATGAATTGGAAATTCATTCCCCATATCCCTGTAAGGAAGGTTAAGGGTAGGAATATGGTCGCCCATATTGTCAGCACCTTCATTATCTGGTTCATGCGCTGGGAGGTCTGATTCATATACAGGTCCATGATGTGGGTGAGACTTTCACGGAAACGGTCGATTGTATCCAGGGTTTGCATCAGTATCTGATAGAGGTCGTGGTAGTAAGCCTGGTTATCAGGTTCGATTAAAGAGACACCTTTGCGTGATAGCCGGGAAAAAACCTCTGCCTGGGGCATGAGTGTGCGTCGTATCCCGGATACGCTGTTGCGCAGTTCGGTAATGCGACGAACGGTGTCATCTTCCATCTTGCCTGTCAGCAGCCGGTTTTCAAGCGCTTCAATCTTATTATCGAGCCAGCCCAGGAGCGGTAAGTAACTCCTGTGCAGGGTCTCCAGCATCTCCTGGAGAAAATAGTCTGAACCACGGGTCATGACGACTATGTTTTCTTCGCAAAGTTTTATTGTCTTGTCCAGGCCCTTGATCCTGAGTTCGTGTACCGTTACAATCCAGTTGCGACCTACGACTATGTCTATCTCGTGAGAGTGCGGCTGATCCAACCTGCCCCCTGGGATGTGGATGGTCATTGAAAAGTAACGGCTGTAATCTGAGAATCTCGGTCGGTTCGACGCCCTTGAAAGTCTTTCGCGCGTAACGGGGTGCAGGGATAAAACCCTGGCAAGACCGTCAAGTTCCGCTTCCGATGGATTAAAGAAATCGAGCCAGACCAGGCCCTTTATCGGTTCATCTTTGAACTCGGAAAAGTCTTTTATTTTTTCAACTCTTTTTTCCTGGCATGTAAGTATCCGGACCAAAAAGCCTCCTTGGCATCGGCAGTTTTAATAAAGAATACCCTTGAAGGCCTGCGATGTCAAGTCAGGTGGTAACCGATTCAACTTCCAAGACTTCAAAAACCTGAGGAACATCACAGGGTTGACATTCGATGAAAGTATGTTATCCTTCGCGAAACTCAAAGGAGTATTAAACATGAGGAAGACTCTCGCAATCTTGGCGGCGGTTCTCGTCGTCTTGGGAACAAGTATGGGTTGCGAGGGCCGTAAAAAAACCCAGGACGGTCAGGAAGAGGTGGATACCCCGCAGATTACACTCCCGGAAAGCGATATCTTCTCAGGCGAATACGAAGTTGAAGGTCCCGATTACGAGGCAATCCTTAAGATAACTAAGGCAAATCAAGGTTATCATCTGGAGTGGACGTTTCCAGACGGGGATAAACACTACGGTAAGGGAATCGCTCTGGACGGTATTTTAGGCGCTGTCTACGACGTTGGCGACGGAAGTTCCTCAGGTATGGTAGCTTATAAGAAGTCCGGTGACGGCATCACCGGTCTTTGGACACCTACTGAGGGGGGGTCTGTCTCTTGTGAGAAAACGGCAGACGAACCGCAAATCTCCCTGGGGCGTCTGGACGTGAGGGGGGATTACGAGGTTGAAGGAACAGACGAAGATTCCACCGAATACACGGGTATTCTCAATATAGAAGAAAAGGGCCCCGTATTCAGCGCAAACTGGACGTCAGGTCCAAATGAAATCCACGGTACAGGATTCGTTCTTGACGACGTTTTGATCCTCAACTATGGCAACCCGGACGGTGTCGGCATCGTGGTATACGAAATACACGGGACACAGCTGACCGGCTTCTGGCTGTTCTGTCCTTACGAAAATCTATCCACCCCATATCCCGTAAGCCTTGCTACGGAGAAGGCAAAAAAGGTAACCTCCGGAACCAAGGTTTCAGAGGAGGATGATTAGCAGAGGTAAGCATTCGGATTAATAGTATGGGGCGTAACATAAAACCGGCTTGCAGTGCAGGCCGGTTTTTGTTTTTATTGCCACTTGTAGGGGCGGTTAAGCGAGAGGGTACTTGACAAACGAAGTGAGTTTAGATATCCTTCGCACATAGATGGCCAGAATACTCAACATCAAAAGACCTTGGGCGGGGTTAATAGTTCTCATCCTCATGTTAGGAGTCATCGGTTTTGCGATATTCGAGCACATCCTAAGCCTTAAGGGAAAGGGTCTTATCAAATTTTCAGAAGATCTCAAGGAGGTTCACTTCGAGGGAACCTACCAAGTAAAGGCCCCGGGTTACGATGCTAACCTGGAAATAAGGAAAGCGGGGAAAGGGTATGCCCTTAAATGGACGTTCCCTAACGGAAGGGTCTACTACGGGAACGGTCTTCAGCTAGGTAATCTGCTCGGGGTTGCATACGATATGGGCAACGATAAGACCTGTGGAGTGGCGATTTATGCCAAACCTAACGAGGAGTTGTCAGGATTGTGGTCGATCATTAATGACGACAAGATTTACTCGGAGAGGACTATTGCGGCAACCAAGATCAAGGTTTCATCGCATGAGCTTGCAGGCGTTTATGAGTTTAAGGGAACAAACCCAAACGAGAGTACCTACGAGGGCCAGTTAACATTAAAGCATACCGGAGCGACCTACGAGGCGAAGTGGGTTATGGAGGGAGAGCGTCCGGTTTATGGAACCTTGTTTAGCGTCGATGACGTTGCTGTGGCAGGCTACCAGGACCCGATGGGGATCAAGATTACTGTATATGAGATTAAGGGTAACACCTTAGAGGGCGAATGGCTTTATACCACCTATGACAGACTGACTGAGCTATCGGATCTGCGGCCCGGGACCGAAAAAGCGGTCAAGAGCAAGTAGACTAATAACAGAGGGCATAGGACTGCGGGCGAAGGCCGCAGCTCTCGAAGTCGACGCGCACTCCGTACCAGTTTGTAAACCCAAGTTTCAAAGTGTAAATCTCAAAAACTAATCGAAGGTTACGCCCCTCAGGGGGTTTGGTGAATCTGAGCAGTTTCTCCAGCTACCCTCGATAGACCCCAGCGCCGTCTCTGCATCCGGGGAGCGACTAAAACCTTCTTCACTTGCGGTGATCTGCATCCACAAATTGCTTTAGATTATTTGACCCGAGGCGCGTTTACTCATATACTAGATAAAAAAGAAAACCGGAGGCTAATCTAACATGGAATACATCGATACCGGATACAAACCCGGGGATAACGATTTATTGACCGTTTTCAGGGTTAAACCCGCGGAGGGCAAGAAATTCAAAGACGTTGCCGAGGCCCTGGCAGGGGAGTCCTCGATTGGAACGTGGACCGACCTTTCAACGATGGTGCCCGAGGTCGCGGAGAGATTAAAACCTCACATTTACAGGATAGCCGAACCCTACTGCTGGATTGCCTATCCATCCGAGCTGTTCGAGTCCGGGTCGATACCCCAGATCCTTTCCTCGATTGCGGGCAACATATACGGGATGAAGGCCGTGGCGAGGCTGCGACTCGTAGACTTCAGGCTGCCTTCCAGGATGGTTGCCGGTTTCACCGGGCCAAGGCTGGGCCGTGAAGGCGTCAGGGAGCGGATGGGGATTGCCGGCAGGCCGTTGATAGGGACCATCGTTAAACCCAAGGTCGGGCTTTCGTCACAGCAGTTCGCGGAGGTCCTTTACGAGGCGATGGCGGGCGGCTGCGACATCGTCAAGGACGACGAGAACCTGACAGATCAGGAATTCAACAGGTTCGAGCAAAGGCTTGAGCTGGCCTTGACGGCTGCGGAGCGCGCAGAGACCGAAACAGGTGAACGTAAGGGATACATGCCCAACGTTACCGCCCCGGGGGATGAGCTCATGAGGAGACTTGAGCTGGTAAAGAAAGCGGGTTCAAGATACGTGATGGTTGATGTTGTCACGACAGGCTTCTCAGGCGTTCAGATGCTTAGAAATCACTCGGACGGGCTTGCCATCCACGCGCACAGGGCGATGTATGCGGCATTCACCCGTGTCCCGGACCACGGGATGAGCACACTTTCCTTCTCCAAGTTCTGCCGGTTCGCCGGAGTAGACCAGCTGCATGTCGGCACGATAGTCGGTAAGATGGAGGGTGATAAGGAAGAGATATTAAGGATGCACGAGGAGATGCGCGGGGACGTGGTGGAACCCGGGGATAGACTCCTTGGCCAGGACTGGGGTTCCCTGAGGCCGGTACTTTCCGTTGCCTCCGGCGGTGTCCATCCCTTCCTGATAGAGGACATAGTCGGTCATTTCGGGAAGGACCTGGCGATAATGCTGGGGGGCGGGATACACGGGCATCCGGAGGGAACACGCGCGGGCGCTCGAACCGCCAGGAAGGTCCTTGATGCGGCACTTCGAGGTGAGTCGGTTAAGGAATTAGCAGAAAAGGACGGTGACGTCGGTAAGGCTTACGAGTTATGGGGACAAAAGGAGTGGTAGGTTCATTTCTGGTGGGTGTCGCAGGGGACTCCGGCTCCGGGAAGTCGACCTTTGCACGGGGGATAGTCAGGCTTTTCGGCACAGTTCAGGTAGCGACTATCTCTCTGGACGATTATCATCTGCTTGACCGACAGCAGCGCAAACAGCAGGATATCGTGGCCCTGGATCCGCGCGCTAATGATCTTAAAAAACTCGCTCAACATGCAGAGATGCTCAAACAGGGAAAGACAATACCCAAACCCCGCTACAATCACTCCACTGGTAAAATTGATCCGCCTGTGTCCTTCAAACCCAAAAGGGTGGTAATACTTGAGGGCCTTCTGCCGTTTCATACAAAAAAGCTCCGGGAACTTATGGACTTTTTCATATACATCGACCCGGACTTCGAGGTTAAGAAGATCTGGAAGATTAAGCGGGATGTCGAAGAAAGGGGGCATTCCAGGCAAGCGGTTCTGGCATCAATCGCAGAACGCAGCCCCCATTACGAGCGTTTCATAGCACCCCAGCGCAGATATGCGGAGATAATCGTTAACATCAAAGGTGAACGCTCCGAAGAGCGCTACCGCAGGGGCTCGCCCTACTGGGTAAGGCTGGTTCAGAAGCTTACGGAAGAAGGGCTTTCCGACATCCATCTACCCCTGGATCTTTCGGCGATGTGTCAAAGCGAAGGTGAGGAACTCTACTTCGAGTACCGCAAGGGTATGCGTGGGAAAAGCAAGGTCTCAAAGATAGAGATAAACGGGTTGATAGCACGCGAGGCGCTCTCAGAGGTAGAGGCTCGTATTGCAGAAATTGCAGGAAGACCGCAAGCGCACGTGCTTCCCCGGTCTAAAAGGTATGTTACCGAGATTGACATTGCCCAGTTGATAATCGCCTGGCGCGTTGTGGAGCGGATAGCCGCTAAAGAAAGCTAACCACAAAGGGCACAAAGCACACGAAGATTTTCAAATAAGCGCAGCACAGCTGCGCCTTTGTGTTTTTTAGTGATCTTTGTGGTAAGATAACTTACGATTGACAATTGACAAGTTTTCCCTATTCTAATCCATGTCTTTCTTACTTTTCTTTCTGGGGTTCGGTCAGTTTAAGCCTGAAGCAGAACAACCTGTGAAATTCTTTGAAGACCGCTGGTTCTCGAGCCTTGTTTCAATTGATCCGGTGCAGCGTATCCGCGCCGCCTGGTTCATACCGGATTTTTTTATAAAAGCCGATACACTGTCGATTTGGGAATCAAGACCGTACGACGTAAGGTACGTGCTCGACAATACGCCCCTGTGGGACCCGCAAACAGGGGAGGTAACGATAATGTTTCCCCGCACCTTCATCATTGATCAGGAATTATCGGCAAAAGGTCCAGGCCTTGTTCCGGTGGTAACCTTACATTCGAGAAGAAGACTTAAGGGTTGGCATGGAGAACTGACCGGGACGTTTCCGTTCTTTGCCCCTATCGCGGATTCTTCAGGATATGCAGACCTCATGTTGAATGTCCCTCTAGGCAAGATATTGAATGTATCGCTGGACGGCGCCGCGATTGTCGATAACCAAAGACCGGAAAGAAGTCAACACCCCCCCAGGCAAGGCCTTGCCGCATACACCGGCGTTGCTTCGCTTGAGGTGAATCCCTCCGATGAGATGCTCATTCGATTGAGGTATCTGAGGGTGGTAGAACAGAAAGATAACTACACCCCGGAGTGGACGTTCAATCCGGCCTCGACACCGGCGGAATTGACAGAAGCCGATCTACTGTTCTTCAACTATATGTATCGGACCGATGTATTGGACCTCGAATTCGGGCTTTCCAGTTATAACAGTTACCTTTTGAGTACGGGTAGAGACTCCGGGGACTTAAGGCTTTTTAGATGGTTCACGGAGCAACCGGAAGACGCGGAACCTGCGGCGAAGATAGCGAACAATCCCTTCGGAGTTAAGGATATGTTTTATTCGTCCGGGAGGAATCCCGTATCCCGGGCACGCAACTCGACCGTAGACAGGGCATTTATCACCGTGGGTATATCCGCAGGCCATGTAAGCGAGTTGAAGGCCCACCTCGATTACAGCACCTGCAATCTTATAACAGACATATCTTCCTGGGAGGGGGGGGATGAATACAACGTAAACTATCAGGAGACACCGCGTCTGGCGAATATCTATCTCGGTGACCGCCTGAAGTTCGTCAACTTCTGGATAGAACCCGGACTTGGCGCTCAATATCTGGAAAACTTTGTTAAGATAGACAGCCTCGATACCGAGGAGTACCGCCCGAGGCTTTTCCCTGAACCCGGGATACAGGCAAGATGGCAGTTTTATGGGTTCGATTTACAGGGCGGGACCGTCCTCTCAGCCGCTGTACCACCACTGCATTACTTCTACGACTACGCCGATAATACTCCGATTCCTGATTCATTGGCCTTAATCTCGACTGAGGACGCTTCAGCCGAGTACTCCTGGCAAACCTGGCTCGATGCGGAAAAGGACTGGGGTAATAACCTTTATTCCGGTACCGATATCTTTACCGGGTTTGGATTCAAAAGACTTGCATCGAGGATTATTCCTGACGACACCACACCCTCGGCAGGTATATTCAATACAGCAGAAGTCTTCAGTTTCGGGATTTCCCCGTGGGTAGCATACTACGGTGATTGGTTCGCCTTTACCGCAGCCTACCGCTACTACTCGGGAAAAGGGACATCAGGCGGTGTATATAAAGACTACCAGACTTTACTTTCAGGAGATTCGCTGACCGAGGGCTACAAAAGGCTTCCTTACGATTCCAGACATAAGCTAACGGTAGAAACCGAGTTCCGTTCGCCTCAAATCACATCTTTCTGGTTAAGGGATTTTTATCTCGAACCCAGGATTGCATTTGCATCCGGCTTCCCGGATGAACAGCCGGAGGACGGTTTCGGCCCTGTATGGTCCTGGTTCGAGGTGACGGCAGGCAGGGAGATCAACATAGGAGACTTCCAGGCCGAGATAACCGCCGAGTTCCTCAATCCCTTCGGCTGGAGTGAACCGATACTCGGTACCGTAGCGGAACCCGGGCTTCCTACCGAGGAGGACTTCCCTGAGCGGATTACATTAAGTCATCCCGACTACCACCCTTCACGCGACGCAAACCACGACGGCTGCATCACCGCAGCCGAGGAGGTAGAGGCTTATGCGCGCGCCCGGGCTTACTACAACGAGGTAACGCCTTCTCCTCTGCCTGCGAGGAGTATTGAGTTGAAGCTTGCGGTAAGGTTTTAAAACCAAGTGTGGAGGACACCCTCTAAGGGTATCAGGGATTAAAAAGATTTCCGGTAGCCTAACACAACGTGCAGACCCCGCGTATCAAGTCGAGGACCGAGATGAAGACCATGCCAGCCTACGGATACTTCAGCAAATGGAACTACGATTACCGAGGTACTATCACCCCAGAGTCTGAGTTCCGAGCCGACGCCGACGTTGAACGTAGGACGGTTACGCCTCGTTCGCACGTGAAAGCCCTCGCCTTTGGATCTTATCTCGAAGCTTTGTCCGACGTCATAATGATACTGCCTGGCTAAGGCCTTGCCCGATTCGAGGTTAGTCGGCAGAAGGCTAGTGAAATCGAGCCTGCCCTTGGTGTAGTCGAGTGAGACGATGGCCTCGGGCCACCGGCCCCAGAGTGTTTCGGGCATTACTGTATCCGGGTGAACGTACACGGTTTCAGGTTTCACCTCCTTCCACACCACTCGCTCGTGCCAGCGCAGGAGAGTGTCACGGACGATTGCGGTCAGCCTTATGGTATCCGTGATAGTAATGTGAGTATTGGGTTTAACGCTGCACCGCATCCCCAGCACGAATGCGGTAATGATAAGTACTAAAGACGCACCTAAAGTAATCCAATCCCTCAACCTCATACATAATTATGTACGGGTAGGTGATGAAGTACATATATAATTGACTAAACGCGGGTTAGAAGGGTACGTTAATTATTCCATCTCTATTGGCTTACCGTGTAATAGGGCAATATACTCAGCCCCTGCATTCCGGGCCATGCTGAAACACTCGAGTACCTTGCTCCATTCAACGTCATCGTCAACACGTACGATTGCGAGATTATGTCCCACCTGAGTAAAGTTGAATACCTTTCTGGTCAGCGATTCACATTCTTCAAAGTCCATAACAAACCGGCTGAATTCGATATCGCCTGATTTCCTTAGATAAATAGTTACCGTGTTTAACCCCCCCACGGGAATATATTGAGAGTTGATAACAAGGCTTATTGCCGGGGCACACCTGCTTGTTATTATTATACCTGGAGAGATAACTGGTATAGGTTGACCCGAAGAATCGAAAACTTCAACGGTTGAGCCACGCAGGTTCCGTTCAATCAACCAGAGTAGCCCTAATATTGGTTGGGACTTAATCCCGGGACAGGTTGAGATGTGAAACCGGTAACCGGTAAGTTTTTGCCGGGTCGAATCTTCCTCAACCAGTCGGTTTATTTCATCCCTGAACTGCGTAAGTGCATAGGTCCTTCCTTGAACTTTCACCGAATCCTTGCAAATTACCTTGATAAAAACGTTCGGTTCGATATTGTCAAACTCGGGCTCTTTCTTTAATGAAAAGAACTTCTTAAGCTTAGTAAGAAACGACTCTGATGATTGATCAATACTTTCTGAAAGGATATTTGCCGTTGAGGTAAGTGAATCCACATTGACAATGATAACGTCGTATTCTGGAAGGTCTTCATCTTCTCCAATCAGATTTGTAACATCAACTTCTTCAGGCTGTTTTTTCCCGCCGCAGCCTGCCAAAAAACCTGCAATGACAGCAACTGATAATACCAATAAATAGTTACTTTTCATCTTTCCTCCTTTACGGGCTATTCGGCTTCCATCGGCTTGCCCTTTACGAGAAAGAATCTTTCCGCCCCGGCCTTTTTTGAAGTCTGTAACATTTCCGTAACCTTTCCCCAGTTGACGTCTCCATCTGCTCGTACAATTACTGCTTTATCTTCCGAACGATCTAGCAAGGCGTTAATCAAATCGGATAAATCGGCTTCGTCTATCTCCTCCGAATTAACCTCGATTATTTCTGTCTCCTTTAGATATATCGAGCATTTCAAATCGAGGAACATAGTCGAATCACCGACAACTAATCCTAATTCCACCTCACCGGTCAAGCTGTCCGTCCTCATCGTAACACCCGGCAGGGCAACAAGGAGTGTGTCATCATAATAATATGATACGTTCACGTAATGAAAACCTTCCGTCTGCAGTGTGGAAATAAAATCCATAACATAGGCTGAGGGTGTTTTGTGGTAGGCTGTGAGGCGAATCAATACCGAATCTCTCTTGACGAGAGGCAGGACCTCTGAGGCAATGGTCTCGACTGAAAAGGAATCGTACGCAAATGAAAACAGGAACGAACCGTCTTCACCCATGTGCAGCCACAGTTCTCCGGTTTTATTAGCCTCCGGAATAATATCCAGTTTCAGGGTATCTAAGGTTACTCTACGCTTAAGAGGGGGATTGATACGGATGACGTCTTCAGAAGGGGATAACTCCGTCAGATCAAACTCAACACTTTCTGAAGTATCTTCGGCAGATTCCTTTTGTAACGGCTGTCCAACGCTTTGCGCTATCTTCTCAAACTTCCTGGTTATAGTAGTATCACTCGATACCGGCTTGGTAAGTTCAATTGGAGCCTGGGCTAATATTTCCTCCGTGGACATTGCAGCGTTTGGATTAATGCGAATCACATCACCGGTTTCTTCGGTTTCTGTAGAATCGGCCTCAGGCGTTTCCGTATTAACACCTTCCGACGTACTGCCGGTGTCTTGGTTCTTGAGCTCTATTGTAGCCTGATTTAATATATCCTTAGATGAAACACTCGCATCAGGGTTGATGCGTATGACATCAGGCTGAAAATAGTGAAGAACAATGATTCCTTGTCCGGGTATTGGGGCCTCACTTGATTGGAACGTGCACCGCTCTAAAACCTTGCGAACCTCGTTATCCCAATCGTTATTCCCGCTGGATCTCTGATTCGTAATCTCAAGAACTTTCCCCAATGAATCGATTGTGAATAGAAAACCGGTCGACACCTGATTGCCTATTTGGTTACCTGCCCATTCAGGATACGGCAGGTTCCCGAAATCACTGTTCTCAACCTTCATACCCCCGAATATTCTGTAATAACCTTGCCAGTTAGTTTCTAAATCCACAGGCAGGTTCGAAAGGTAGTACTTTGAGGTGTCTACAGAGCCAAGGCTGTTGAACTCTCTTAATATAACATCCATGTATTGGCTGGGATGCGGGTTGATGTGTATAACGTCATCAGAAGGGGGTAACTCCGTCAAATCAAACTCGTCGCTTTCTGTACTATCTTCGGCAGGTTTTATTTCAATCGGCGGTCCGCCGCCCTGGGCTATCGCCTCAAACCTGCCGGCTCCGAACGGTGTTGACTTCTTAAGTGATATTGGAGCTTGGTTCAATAAATCCTCAACTGATAATTCCGGACCAGGATTCAACCTTATCGCTTCCTCGTAAATCACCCAGGGAGAAATGACAATCTCTTCGGCGCCGTTTTCTTTAATCAGTCTTACCGCACCCTCAACCTCAGTAAACGAAACGTTATTATCGGGGACCACGAAAG
>WJJO01000083.1 GCA_014729665.1 Caldifarciminota bacterium | reverse complement strand
GTCCACGTCTACAAGGGCTGGAGATGAATTTACAGGAGCGTTCGTCGCTAAATCGCTTCCTGTAAGAGATGACGATGTTATAACACCTACCAGGGGTGATCGTCCAGTGTTGCGAAAGTCCCGATGGAACATGGGCCAGCTTCTTACTACTCCACCGGTATAGAATATCTCAAAGTTACCGCTGTTTCGATTATCGCACCATACTACATGAAGGTCCAAGCCTGAGAAAAAGATCGAAGGCCGTTCAGATTCCTCAGGATGGTTACTCAAGTTACTTTCTGCACCCCATGTGGATCCGAAGTCCATTGATCGTATATACTTAATGTCGCTAGTATTTAAAGCACTTATGTCTTCGAATACCGCAAAAACATCGGCACCGGACGCTGAGACTGAAGTGTATAATAAAGACTGGTCAGCAGTAACAAGTTGTTTAGAACCCCAATTCGAGCCATCGAACATCATATGGTATATTTCATCGTCATTAGGGTAACTCCTTTTTTCTACCCAAACACAATGGAAATTGTCACCATCTGATGCAACACAAGGGAGCACTCCCGTCGATGACAATAATTTATCCGTCCTTTGGGTTGGATCAGTTGCTTCAAAATATGTATCATAAGCGCTTACACCTCCGATGCCAGATATTTCATAAGCGATATGAACTTCTCCATTTCCTACCGCTATTGAGGGAAACTTGGCTTCGTCTGGTGCTACATTTGATATTTGCAGATCAGGCTCCCAGTTAGCACCGTTGTCATACGAAACCTTATAGTATAGTTCTAAATCACCTGTTCGTTTATCAGGAAATGCAATGTGCACAGTATCACCTGAAACCGCAATCGAAGCTGAATCTGTGAATACCTGGTTGTTTGTCAATTGAATTAACGGATCCCAATTAGCCCCGCCATCTGCCGAATGCCTGTAGAATATCTCCATGGTCGAAATGGTTGAACCAAGCAATTCTGACCACACAACATGTACATTTGGACCTGAAACAGCTACTGCTGGTGCAGAACTATATCCACCTGCAGCAAGGTTTGATACCGGCATATCACCAATCCAGTTCATTCCTCCGTCGTTAGATTTGTTGAAGTAGATCTCTTCTACCATACCACCATTTTGGCGACAGTCCCTCCAAACAACGTACACATTATCTCCGTCGGATACAACAGTGTTTGTATGTGAATGCCCCATATCACACTGACAAGGATAACCCGCATTACTCAATTTCTCGACCGGCCCCCAAATCTGAGCGGACAGGTTAAGCGAAAACGCTAGAACCACTACTAAGACTAACACCTTTGTTTTTCTTGGCATTCTTACCTCCATTGTTTAATATCGGGGAGGGGCAATGCCCCTCCCTACCTACAGTTTAACCTACTTTAATCTTATTACCTTCTCAGCTATCTGTAAGCCCTCTGCAGACAACCTGCAGAAGTAGACACCTGCGGATACTTTGGAACCAACGTCGTCGGTGCCGTCCCAGGTGATAGTATGTGAACCGGATGTTTGATGCTCGCTTACCAGGGTTGTAACCTTGCGCCCATCGGTTGAGTAGACCGCAAGCTCCACGTGTCCCGGTTGAGCCACCTGGTAGCGTATCTCACCGCCAAGGTCAAGGGCGTTGACGGTAAGGTCGGATGTTTCAGGCGAAGGCTGCTCCATCACTGCCGTGGGTTCAGGTATCTCCTGCACGTCTATCTTGGTTGCCATCATGGTATCGTTCACGTAGATGTCGTATCTGGTGTAGAGATAGGTTCCGGTCTCCATGCCGCTTATGGCTACTGCGGCGGAATCGTTGGCTTCCACGTCGAAGTCCCAAATCGTGTCGGCGGTTGCCCAGCCCGGCCAGTCCCACAGATCGTCGGCGCCGCTCGCGGGTTGGTTCTTAACGTACTTGAAGTTGCTGACTGTGAAGGAGTAATCGTCGTTGTTGTAAACTTTGAATGCGGTATCGGTCGCAAAGAAACCCATGTCAGGCGCGGCGTCCGCGGTATCTTCCTCGTTGTAAATCCAGTCCACGTCGGAATTAAAGATGATACCCGCATCGCCAAGGTTGGACACGGAATGAATACGTTGATCACCAGTGTACATGCCCCAATCCGGTTTAGGTGTTATGTAGACCCCTTCGCCCATGGGGATATAACCGCCGCCGGATGTCTTCATCGTTACCAGTGTATCTTCAAGTGTATCTATCTGGAGTACGCTCTTTCCTAATACTGTTCTCAGACAAGCCATTGAATCCACTTCGGAGTTTATACCACCGCCGAAATCGACTATGCTCGCCGGCCATCCGCTGGATGCGCCGTTAAAACCAACAGGATGCACGCCCATGTAGGCGATGTCCCGGTTCTGGTATATCTTAATTGTTGTGCTTGCTCCCAGACTCTCCTGGGGAAACAGCCCTGTGGCCAGTGCAAGTACCACAAGTGTTATTACTAATACTTTTCCTGTTCTTGGCATTTTTGCCTCCTTTGTTGCGGGGAGGGGCATAGCCCCTCCCTGTGTTTTTCTTAGACTAATTTTCGTTCTCTAATGCTACGAGTCTTGTTTCTAGATCACTCAGAGCTTTCTGCTGGGCTTCTATTTGCTTTTCAAGTTCGGCAATCTGAGCATCCTTTTCCTGGTTCTGCTGGTATAAAGCCTGAATGGAAGCTAAAGCCACACCATGCATATCCACCGGATAATATGAATTTTCATCATCACCTGTTCCAAAGATATTATAGAAATCCTGAGCCATAGGACCAATGTGTATAATTGAAGGATCCTCTGTCCTATAATGCCATGAAGTAATCGGCATCTCTGTTACTTTCAGTAATAATTCATGCTCATTGATTGGCTCGAATCCTGCTTTCAGGTTTCTATCAGAAGGTATAGGTTGAATTCTAGTCTCGGGTTCGGGGGATTGCCACTCTACTCCATTTGCTGTAGTTGTAAGAACATGTCCTTCAGTATTCGATGGAGTGATCTTCCCAGGGGTCACCGCACCATTCGCAATGTCAGCGGTTTTGACCTCACCATCGACTATATTGTTACTTATTACAGAGTTATCCGCGAGGTT
>WJJO01000082.1 GCA_014729665.1 Caldifarciminota bacterium | reverse complement strand
CCCTTTTACGGCACGGCGAGGATAGAGGAGGGATTGCATGTAGATGCAGGTCTAGCGGCAATGAAGGTATACAAACCGTACATGGATACATGGGGTTATTATGACTCTTATGGTGCAAGGGGTGACGTCAATCTTCGGTACGGCTTCAACGATTATCTGGGTGTGCATATAAGGGGCGCGATCGGGGGCAGCAAAGGCTGGTTTGGCCTATTCCTTGACGCGGGAGCAGGGGTCCAGGGCGCATTGCCGCTGGGGCCGGTAACCCTGGCGCTCAACCTGGAACTCTCAGACTTAATCTCACCTACGCTGTTACTGGGGATCGGGGAAAAAGAATGGCTGACCCTGGGGGTGCGAACCCAAATCCCGGGCATCGTCGACGAAGGGCATCCCGAATACGGACCGTACCTCGATCCATACCCCATCGACGTGTTTGCAGGAATACACGTCGGTCGCTGGAACGTCTTTGCAGGTTCCCAGATGTTCCGTTACTCTTACAACGACGAGCCTGTATTCACAGCAGGAATAGGTTACACCTTCGGGCCGATCGTAAGAAGGGCAAAGCTGTGAAGATTCCGAGATTGGTTGCGTTAATCGTAATTGCGGCAGGACTGAACTCGTGCGTTTCCCCGTACTACGGCACGGCAAGGATAGAGGAGGGGCATTCCCTCAGTATAGGAGGTGCAGCGTCTTCACATTTTCTTGCACTAGGTGAGTATTTCGGTCACAATTACGGTCTGAGAGGAGACCTTGAGTGGAGATATGGATTCAACGAGCGATGGCAAATAAATGCACATTTCGGGGCAGGCTTGGGGATTGATGGCAAATACGTAGAAGGAGTGGCACCATATCCCCCATTTAACACTTTCATCGATCCCTCGTTAGGTTTACAATACGCTTTCTTGAAAGGACCTGTGATACCCGCCTTAAGGATTGAGGTGTGTTTAACACCAGGGTTTATAGCACCATTCCCTGCACCGACCTTACTATTAGGATTCGGCAACCCGGAGTGGCTGACTTTTGGAAGCAGAGTGAAGCTTCCTCATGCAGTAGAGAGTTTCGTTAGCGTCCATCCAGATAACAACATATCTATATTTGCAGGTATCGATTGGCTTTCATCTTTGGATAAGGATTTTCCCTTGATAGGTGCGGCAGGTATTAGTTATAACTTCAGGATTGGAAGAAAAAATGAAAACGATTAGGTTAATAATTCTGGTTCTGATCTTTTTTGCCTTATCATCTTGCGTTTCCCCGTTCTACGGAACGGCGAGGATAGAGGAGGGATTGAAGATTGATGCAGGAATTGCAGGAACCTCCTATATTGACGGATATCTGGGCAGGAATCCATCATACACAGGTATTAGAGGTGATGTTGAGGTAGGATACGGCATATGCAAGTACTTTCAAGCAAACGCCAGGATTGGTTTGGGCTGGGGGCATGGTGGCAAAAGATACTTCGGAAACTCCAGAAACGATTTCATCCATGATATAGCATTAGGTCCTCAGTTTGCTTTGCCGTTATCATCTAGTTGGAATCTAACGCCCGCCCTCCGTGTGGAAGCAGGTTATGCAAATGATGAATTCTACGCAACGCCTGCACTACTTTTAGGTTTCGGGAATCCTGAAACCTTTACAATTGGAGCTAGATTCCTGACTTATATACTAGATCAGATCTTTGTGACGTTTCATGTAAAAAGGGTCAACATCTTTGCAGGGGTTGATATATGGACCCAGTTGAGTCCAGATTTCTCAGACAATCCACCCGTCGCCACCTTGGGCGCAGGCTGCAAGCTTAAGTAACTACCTCAATTCATTTTTTTCTAACCTTGACATCTGTCGGTTTCTGACTAAAGTTAACGGGAGTGAGGATTATCTTACTTATATTAAATGTGCTCATTGCTGCAAATGGGTATACACCTTCCACGCTGTTGGTTCCTCCATTCAAGCATACACTGGGTTACAACAGGGTTAACAAGTTTTACCTGTCGTTATTCCTGGGCGGTACTTTCAAGTTCGAGGACCCCCAGGGCATCACAGGGGTAAGACTCGCAATGTACGACGATACCACAACCAGTCGGGATGACGATCTTGTTGCCCTTTTTGCAACACACTCAGGCGCTTGCGAAATCCTTTACAATGTGGAGTTCGACAGACTGGAACGCTACGGCGAGAAGGGCTCGGGCACAGGACAGTTCAGGAGTCCCATGGGCCTTGCTGTTACACCGGGAGGGGATTTATATGTAGCCGATGCGGGTAACAACAGGATTGTTCATCTGAAATACCTGGAGGACGGTTCACTGGAATGGAAGGGAACCATCGGTTCGGACTTCAATCATCCTACCGACGTGGCGGTCGATTCCAGGGGTAACGTTTACGTTACAGACGAGGGAAACAACCGGGTAGCGGTCTATAATCCGGACGGTTCCACACGTTCGATATGGACCCGTGATATATTCAAGCCATCCTCAATCGCGGTGATAGACCGCGACGATCCTGATAACGAAAATAACGACAACTTCGCGGTGGTCATAGACGACCGTCATCGCAGGATATCGAAGTTCGATTTGTACGGCGACGTGAAGACCCAGTTGACCTACAAGGAGATGGGGTACGAGAAGGTTCGTTTCGCATACGTGGCAATAGATCGTTCCGGAAGCGTTTACGTTACCGACATGCACAACCACCAGGTTCACAAGTTCGACAACCGGCTCTGGTACATAATAAGCATCGGCAGGGAGGGAATAGACGATTACGAGTTTTATTCACCACGGGGGATATTCATAAACAGACCGACCGGTCAGGTCTTTATAGTGGAACAGGAAGGCGGACAGTACTACTGGATTGGAGCCGACGGCTTCATTGCAGGATGTTTTCCCAATCCGTTTCATGTGGTAAGGGGTACCACGATATCGATATACCTGACCGAGGCGTCCACATTGACACTCAATATATACGATGAAAACGGGCTCCTGGTAAGGGAGATACCTAAGAAAAAATACCCCATAGGGGAGGTTCTTATCGTATGGGACGGTACGAATTTACACGGACAAAAGGTGTCTTCGGGCAACTATACCGTAAAGGTAGAGCTGCAACCGGTAAACGCCTCGCGGCGATATTTCACAAAGGAACTGGAAACGACCGTTCGATGCATCGCTCCATAGCAATACTTGCATTATTATTACCCGTATTCATCCAGGCTGCCTGGACAGATGTGGGGGCGGAGTTCGAGTTTTACAGGGAGAGCCCTGCAACCGCGGCTCTGGGTAGCTGCGGCCTGAGTCTGGGGCAGGATCCCGCGGCATGGGGATACAACCCGGCCACCGGAGCGGATGCAGGGACGGGTTTGCTTCTCAAGCATACATCGGCCTTTGTCCAGAACGGAACCATATCTAACGATTTATTAGGGGTAACCTACCTGACACGTTTCGGGGCGCTGGGGGGGCTGGTGTACCGCAACGGGGCGGGCAACATCTACCTGACCGAGCTTCCGGATACCACAAGGCCGGCCGGACCAGATAATAGACCGTTTGCCGCCGATACGGTAACCGCCTCGGACTGGGCAGGCCAGGCCGGTGCGGTATTCAATATCCGCAGGCTTTCCTTGGGTGCCAGCCTTAAGTTCTTTTACCGCAATCTCGTTGCGGCCAAGGGCTTCGGCCTCGGTGCCGATCTGGGCGTAAGGTACAGCTTCGACTGGGGGCTTTTCCTGGGGGCAAGGCTTGCCAATGTCTCGGCAAGTCCAGTGTTCTGGGACACCGATTCGGTCGATTACCTGGTTCCCCGCGGGGCGCTGGGAGGGATGCAGGAGTTTACCTTCTCCAACACCAAACTGAGGCTTTATTTGGAAACCGAGATGGGTTTTATGGGAATCGATTCGCTGGAGATGACCGTGGGCCCCTTCTATCTCAGACCCAGGGGAGGTTTGGAGATTTTAATATACGACGTGGTCGCCCTTCGCGCGGGACGCGGTGATTACGGCTGGACAGTAGGCGCCGGAGGGGCGTTCAAGGGGTTCTTTGCAGACTACGCCTACCGCGGACACGACGGAGGCCTTAAAGGAACACACCTCGTATCATTAGGCTACCTTTTCTGATTGAAAGATTCAAAGATTTTTATGAGTAGTTATTACTTCGTTCGATCTCCTTCGGCAGAAGATTTCAGGATTCAGGATAAATCAGGTTAGATATATGCTTCGAGGATTAATTCGTGATTTGTAAATATACTTCAGACTTGATATATTCTGAGGGTTGAAATAGATTGAGAGGGGAGTATAATCGGGTTTAAGTGTTGGGGCATGGCCCCAGAATAAAAGAAAGGTCAGGGGAACCTGGCCCACAAGGATATCTTAAAAGAAAGGAGAGGCTTTATGAAGTTACGTTCGATTGCAGTAGCGGTATTGATTACATTCAGTCTGGTTTCGGCAGCAGACGTAGACGAGGTGCTTTTTGAAGCACGGAGATTGTGTGCGGTGGATTCCGTGGCCACATCGCTTGTTTATCTGGATAAACAGGCCGAAAAAGACCGGTGGAACGAAAGGGAGGAGTTTCTGCTTCAGCTGGAAAAGGGAGACATATTTCTTTACTACGCGCGTCTGCCTGTGCAGGCCGCAAAGGTATACTCGGGGTTAACCGAAGAAGATATCCCCAAGGGGATGGCCGGCGGGTTATACTACCGCCTAGGTTTAGCCTTCGAACGCGGAGAAAGGTTTACCAAGGCCGCACGCGCCTACGAAAAGGTAATAACCGATTATTCTGATTCCCCATTTTACGACGATGCCCTTTCCGCTATTGAAAGGTGCTTTCTAAAGAACTATGAGGTACGGGTTGCGATCGTCGACGACTACCCTATCAGTCAGCTCGAGTTGGACGAGTTAGTATCGAAACTTTCCCCAGCCGAACAGAAGGAGGTCTCCACACCCGAGGGTCGCGCGGAGCTCGTCGACCGTGTGGTTTACGAACGCCTCTTGAAACTGGCGGCGGCACGGGAATACGCCCCTCGCGACTCGACCGAGATTTCAATAAAATTCAGCTGCCGTGGCTGCAAGCCCAAACAGATAATGATTCCGGGTGAGATGCCCGACGAGGAGCTAGCAGAGCAACTTGACAGGATGGCGCGAAGGGTTTATATAGACAAACTGTACAATATCGAGGTTCTGGATAAGGTCGAGGTTACCGATAAGGAGAAGAAACGATTTTTAAAGGAGAATCGTGACGATTTCCTTATCCCGGCCAAGTATTCTGTTAGTGAGCTCGTAACCGACTCGGCTACACTGGATTCAGCGCTCGAGATGCTTTCCTCCGAGGTTCCCTTCGATTCGGTTGCAAAGACATACTCCATCGTATCCTCTTCGAGCAGGGGTGGAAACCTCGGGGAAAGGTCACTTAACAATCTTTCCCCGGCTATTCAGCCTGTCGTAGAGACATTGAGCGTAGGAGCGGTCAGTGAGCCCTTCTGGACCGACAGGGGATGGGAGATTATATTCCTCGAAGATTTCACCGATTCTACCTACCGTTCATACGATGAGGTTGAATCCCGGATAGCCGATATGTTAAAGAGGCGGAAGATTCAGGAGCTTGCAGACGCAGCGCTTGAACGGTTCCGGGCCTCAGCCGAAGTCAAGACAGATTTTTCACCCTATATCACCGAGATAGACACCACTCTTGCAGGTGATACAACGATTATAGATACCTCCTACGTGACTGATACCCTGGCAAGGGTTGCCGGTTTATACGTGACCTTGGAGGATATCGACAACTACATCCGGGGCCTTCCTCCACAGGTTCAGGCCAGGAGTCAGGATACCACGTTCCGAAAACAGGTTCTGGCCCAGTACATCGACGATTTGGTATTCGGCCACGAGCTTGCCCAGCATAAGTTTTTCCTTTCAGACAGCTTTTCGAGCGTGATAGAATCCCGAAGGAGACAGATGCTGGTTAACGCCTATATCAAGGAAGAGGTTGAAGCCAAGGCCGAGGTAACAGATGAGGAGATTGAAGCCTACTACAAGGACAACAAGAAGGAGTTCTGGGAACCTGCAAAGGTCAAGGTTCGCGAGATATTCGTTACCGACGAAGATACCGCAAAGATGGTCTACGAACTTGCCGCCGAAGGCGTGAAGTTCGACTCCTTGGCAAGGGAGTATTCAGAGGCCGAAACCGGTGAACGCTCAGGTTACGTGGGCTACATCAACAAGGATGAATCGGATAAGCCTTACGAAAGACAGGCGTTCAAGACCAAGGAGGGCAATATATCAAAGCCCATCGAGACCGATGAAGGGTACTGGATTATTTCGGTCGAGGCGAAGAAAAAGGCGAACCAGCTTACCTTAGAGCAGTCAACGGGTCAGATACGTCAGAAGCTGTATAACTCAAAGCGGGAAGCGGCCGAGGATGCCCTGAGGGAGAGATTGATGTCAGGCGTTGAGATTGAGATATTCGAGGAACCTGAACCCGCCTTTGAGGTCCAGAAGCCCGAAGAGGGCACCGAGGAGTCGGCCGAACCCGACGGGGAATAGACTCGATTAGAGGCAAGGTGCAAACAGAACGCAAGGCGGTACTCGAAGACCCCCTCGGGTCAGGCCCGGTCATAGTAACACCCCGGCGAGCAGAGAGGCCGAAGGATTCCGAGGGGCAGAAAGGGGTTTGCCCTTTCTGCCCCGGCCATGAGGACCGGACCCCGCCGACCCTTCTTTCCCTGCCCGAAGGTGCCGCAAGATGGAAGGTCAGGGTGTTTTCCAACCTCTTTCCCATTACCGATGAAACCACGGACAGCCCGGGCTCCGGTGTCCACGAGGTGGTTGTCGAAACACCCAAGCATGATGCGCGTTTCTGTGAACTTACTCTCAAGGGGATCTCTCTGGTTATGCAGGCAATACGTTCCCGCTTCAGCTTCCACAACTCCAACGAAAACCTGAAAGCCTTGACGGCGTTTCGTAATCAGGGCATAAGGGGAGGGGCGTCGCTGAAACATCCCCATACCCAGCTGGTCGGACTGTCCGAGGTGCCGCCCCGTCTTGCCGCTGAATCCGTCGGATTCATCAGACTTGCTGAGAAGGGTAAATGCCCCCTATGCCTTTCCGCTTCCGATCCTTTCATTATTACGGAGGTTGAAAGCTTCAGGGCCTTCTCTCCACCCGCGCCCAGATTTCCCTACGAAACCTGGATAGCACCGGTGCATCATGAACCGTCCTTTGCGAACCTCACCGACGTTGAACTTGACGATCTGGCCGCACTTTTGAAAAGGGTACTTACCTCATTTACCTCCATATTCACCCCCTTCGATTATAACTTGATTATCCATACAGAGCCTTTGACCGACGAGTCGGGGACATTCCACACCCACATCGAGATACTGCCCCGGACCGAGCCTATTGCCGGATTCGAGACAGGTACGGGGATGATGGTCAATCCGGTTCCGCCCCTTAAGGCGGTTCGCGACTTAAGGGATATCCTTATTATCTGAGCACTTGACAGGTTTGTTTTCTTCCTTATTATAGGATGGTATGGCGGAAGGTTTCTGAGGAAAGTGTGATTAATTAAGCACTTAGATTAAGGAGGAGTTCTATGAAAAAAAACCTTATTATCTTCTCAGTAATCGTTGCTGTATCTTTTGCCCAGTTCGGTGACGGAACCGGCACCACCGCACATTCTGTAATGAAGACGGGTTTCGGGCCGCGGCCCGCGGGCATGGGGTCTGCATACGCAGGCCTGGCAACCGGCGTCGACGCACTTTGGTGGAACCCGGCAGGACTTTATCAGCTTACAGCATCCGAGGTACTCGTAACCCATCAGGAGTGGATATCGGATATAAGGGACGAATACCTAGCCTTTGCCTGGCCGATGTCGGCTAAAAACTCCCTGGGTCTGGGTCTGAACTTTTCATCCATTACAGGTATAGAGCATATTGATGAAAACAATTTGCCGGTGGGTGGAGGACAGGAACCTGAGACGATTAATGTATACGACGCGATGCTTGCCCTTGCCTACACCCGGCAGATAGGGGAGAGTTTCGGGATCGGTATTTCGCTGAAGGGATTGTATGAAAACCTTTATCAAGTCACGGGTTTCGGAGGTTCCGCGGACATAGGCATCCATTCGAGATTAACACCTTCGTTTTCCTGGGGCGTGGTGGCGCAGAACCTGGGAGGCGTAACCTACGGCGACAGCACCTATCTTGCACCGATACAGGCCAGACTCGGGGCTTCCCTCCGGTATCCTGCCCTCCTATTCGGTGCCTACTTCGCTGCAGACGTCTGCGTACCCGCCGATAACAACATAAGCGTTCACGCCGGGGCTGAGGTCTGGCCGTTCGAGATGCTTGCCCTGCGCGCAGGCTACCAGACAGGGCCGCAGGATATAACCCCTGACGGTCTCGGTGTTCCAGCCGGCCTGACGGGCGGCCTCGGTTTCGCCTTTGACAGGTTTCGTATCGACTACACGATAGCACCTTACGGCAAGCTTGGATTAGCGCATCGCTTCGGGCTTGCCGCAACCTTCGGTGAACGTCCGTGGAAAGGTTCAAATAACGATAAAGGGGATGAGACCGAGGCATTCACTGCAACTGAGAGAACCGAGACCGATTTGGTGCCCGGTCATGAAACAGCCATTGTACATGAACCGGATTCTCTTCCGACATTTGTACAGGCATCCGGTTCGGTGGAGAAGCCTTACAGGGCATCGGTCTCGAGATTTGGCGCAAATTTCTCAATCGAGGTATCCCCAACCCCTCAGCATGAAACCACTGAGTGCCTCGTTTCGCAGCCTTACGGTTTAATAATAGAAAACAAAGGTGATGAATGGGATATAATCAATATAGATTAGGGTCTTGTATAGTTGAATAACGAGGGTATACTGAGCAATGCATTGTCGCTCAGTGTATTCAGCGGATTTGACCTTACAAGAAATCAGGAGGATTTTCTTGG
>WJJO01000081.1 GCA_014729665.1 Caldifarciminota bacterium | reverse complement strand
GCTCGATTCCGTGTACAAAAAGGAGATAATAGTAAAAAAGGAAGGTTAGTTGAAAGTCGCAGTAATGTCGGATATACACTCCAATGCAGAGGCATTGAAGGCGGTGGTGAGGGATATAAAAAAGTGGAGGGCACGAGCGTACCTGGTGGCAGGCGATTTAGTGGGGTACGGTGCCAGCCCGAATGAATGTATCTCGATAGTAAAGGAACTCAACGCCAAATGCGTGGCAGGCAATCACGACTGGGGCGTACTTGAGAAGACACCGATATCTCACTTTAACCGGGCTGCGCGTGATGCTGTCCTCTGGACGCGTGATAAAATCAACGCCGAGTCCAGGCGTTATCTTGACGACTTACCCCTTATCGTGGAATATGGCGATATAACCCTCGTACATGCTAACTTTATAGACCCGGACGGCTGGGAATACGTATTCACCCTTACACGTGTTGCCGAGGAGCTCGCAGGCTTTCAAACCCCCATAGGGGTAATAGGACATTCACACGTACCCTTCATGACCAGGAAGGCTGACGGCTGGCCCGAAGAGATCAGGAAGAGTACCGTTCACTACAGTAAGGGCGAAAGGTATCTGATAAACGACGGAAGTGTAGGTCAGCCAAGGGATTACGATCCCAGGGCATGCTACCTGCGGGTGGATACAGAAAGCCGGGAACTGTCAATCCACAGAGTTGAATACGACATTGAGTCCGCTCAACGCAGGATACTGGACGCCGGGCTGTCTGCTTCCCTGGCTGCAAGGCTTGCTTTAGGGCAGTAGCAAAAGCCGGCAAAACCAGTACAAAAGCACCGCAAAGACCAGACAAAACCGTATCAAAACCAAGACATTTGTTACCTTACAGCTCACCGCCGTCTATGGTCAAGTAAAAACATAGAGGACGTAGTTGATTACGCCCTTCCCTCGAATACAAAAACTGTGTTTTGGCTTGCATTTTTATCTTGACAATGTAGTTACAATAGGTTAGACTATCGAGCAACCAACAGGAGGAGCAATGCGTGGTTTGATCTATTCGGTAAGACTTATTGTTAAAAAAAACATACGGGCACTTATCTTGACTGGATTGATTGCACTCCCCCAGACATCATTATCTCAAACCTTAAACCCCGATTCCCTTCATAGGGCAGGTCAGGACCTGCTGGATGCAGGTCAGTACTTCGAGGCTGCAGCCGTTTTTGAACGGGAGATAGAACTCCACGAAACCTCAACCGACACCCTGGGCATATGCAGGGCGCTTAACGCCGCATCAGAAGGTTACTGGCTGAGCAGCATGAACGATACCGCAATGGTTCTAGCCGAGACAGCGCTCGAACTGGCAACGCAAACCTTTGGAAAGGACGACTCACTTGTTGCATCAAGCTACTTCAATATCGGTGCTATCCTCGAAGCTCAATCCGACTACCCCGGAGCATTGTACTCGCTTGAAAAATCACTTAAGATACGTTCGAGGGTGCTTGGTGAAGGGGATATAACTACGGCAAGAAGTTACAATGAGATAGGTAACGTCCACACCTCGATGGGTAACTATCCAGAAGCCCTGACAGCTCACAACAAGTCTCTCGACATCCGGATAAATGTACTGGGTGAAAAACATCGCATGACCGGATACTCATACAACAACATCGGAAGCGTCTATCTAAGCACCGGTGACTATGAATCTGCTCTGGCCAACTACCGCAAGAGCCTGGAGATATTGCTCGAAACCATAGGTCAATCCCATCCCAACATAGGAATCTTAAAAAGCAACATGGGGTATGCCTACCTGAATCTCGGGGATTACGCAAGTGCTGAAGCTTACTACGAGGGTTCGCTGGAAATAGCGCGGAACAACGGTCAGGGGGAAAATCTCGAGGTTGCCCTTTCTTACAATAACATGGGTGGTCTATATCATGAACTGGGTCTATACACAAAGGCTTTGGAATACTACCGGCGCTCACACGATATAATCATCGAGATACTGGGTCCGGAACACGTCTATGCAGGATACGGTTTCAACAACCTCGGATTAATACTCGATTACCTCGGGGACTACGAGAAGGCACTCGTCAACTACGAGAAGGCATTGGAAATCTTCAAAAAAGTGTTGGGTCAGACTCACCCTACAGTTGCTGAAAGTTACAGTAACCTTGTCGGGTTGTACATAATGTTGGGTGACTACGAGCATGCGCTGGAAAATCACCAAAAGGCTTTGTCCATACGGGAGGAGATATTCGGTCCAGAGCATCAAACCGTTGCTCAAAGTTACGATAATCTGGGGGTTGTATATACCGATATCGGTGAATATGAAGCAGCTTTAACAAACCATCAGAAAGCAAGGGATATCTTCACAGGAATTCTGGGGTCTTCTCATCCCAGTTTGATAGTAAGTTATCACAGTATAGGAAACGTTTATACCAGACTAGGCCAGTTCACTAAAGCCCTGGCTAATTACCGGAAGGCGCTCGAGATATGTTCATTGAGTCTTGGCGCAAACCATCCTAAGACCGCATACAGCTATCACGGCATCGGCTGCGTCTATCGCGAGCAGGGGTTTTACGGTGAAGCCTTAGAGAACCTGAGGAAATCGATAGACATATTCGACGGGCTGGGTGTTCCAGATCACCCTGATGTTTCGACAAGTTATGCGGAGATTGCAGCGATTTGGACCGAAATGGAAGAACCTGATTCGGCCCTTCACTATGCATCCAAATCGATAGACATATTCGAGACGACCAGAAGAGGACTTGCATCAACGGAGCTTCAATCTGCATATACTGAAACGGTTACGGAACGATACGAATTAATTATATCGCTTCTTATGAAGATGGACAGACCTGACGAGGCCTTCGAGTATCTTGAACGATCAAAGTCGAAATCACTGAAGGACGCAATCGAGGAGAAATACGAACTTGAACTCGGCAGAGGAGAAATAAGGGATAAACTCAAACAAACCCGTGTACTTGCAACCAAGATAGAGGTTTTAGAAAACCAGCTTTTTGCCGAGAGGTTGAAGCCCGATTCACTGTGCAGTCAAACGAAGATAGATAACCTTTCAGGGCTCCTTCAAGAGACAAGGACGGAGTATGACAATCTCGTCTCGGCAATCGAAATCGATCCCGATTACGCGTTTGCAGTAAAGGTCGAACCTGTCAGACTCGATCAGATACGCGAAAGGCTCCCCCGGGGTCAGAAACTTCTGATGCTTTACTCGGGAAGAGATGAACTTTATCTGTTCAGTGTTTCTCGCGAGGGTTACGAGGGCAAAACCGTCGATATAGGCCGGGATTCCTTGAGCTGTCTGGTAGACATCAGCCGTAAGTTATGCTTCGAGGATGTTTCCGAAGTTCACAGAAAAGGCAAACTCCTATACTGGAGCTGGGAGGATGACGGAAGCGACTTTTACGCTCAACATGTTGAACCCTTAAAGAACGTTCTTTCAGATCTGAATTCCTGTCTGGTGGAGCCCTTAGCCGACGAACTTGACGCGGCAGATATAATCACGATAGTTCCATCAGGGGACCTTTACTACGTTCCATGGGGTGCATTGCTGGACAAGGAGAGTATGACGTTTCTGTCTGAGCGATGCAACTGGCACGTTGCCACCTCAACCGAGTTACTTAAGTGCATACAGCGCCGTAAGGTCAGGCGAAGAAGGCCCCGTTCGCTGGCCCTTGTGGGTAACCCTAAGGCTGCAGGCCTGCCTTCGGCTGAAACCGAAGTCCAATCTATTGGGGAAGAATATCCAACGTCCGCCATGTTTATAGGGGATGAAGCAACCGAAGACAATATCCTTGCCGTCGCCCCCCACTCAAGGATACTGCACCTTGCCACTCACTGCCGTCTTGATGCCGAAAATCCGTGGGATTCCTACGTATTACTGACGAGAACCGAAGGCTCAGACGGTCGCTGGACTGCCGCTGAGGTATCGAATCAATCCTGGAACAGGCTGCAACTGGTGACCCTATCTGCGTGTCAGACCGCCATCGGGGGAAAGTATCCTGGAACCGAACAGGAGAGCATGGCAAAGGCCTTCTCGATAGCCATGGAGGGTCCGCCTTCAATCGTTGCAACCCTGTGGTCGGTCACCGATAAATCCACCAGGGATCTGATGGTCGCCTTCTACGAGGAGTTAAAGCACAATCCCAAATCCGAGGCGCTGCGACTTGCACAGGTTAAGTTGATTAACTCTGAAAAATACGCCCACCCGTTCTTCTGGGCGCCTTTTATACTGATAGGTGAGTGGCGTTAAGAAAAACTCAGTTGACTCCAAAATGTTTACAGAGACCGAATCTCTACCTGAAGTCCGTACCCTGATGAAGATTCTGAAGGGAATTTATTATCTTATCATTTTGCTGCTACAAACTTGGCGCTTGCGGGATACTCTCCAATCAACCCGCGTATGAAATACACCCCGGACGACAGGTCGGCGGAGATCGGCATGGTGTGTTCGCCTGCGGGATAGAGCCCCGACGCAATGCGTTCGATCCTGCGACCCGAGGCGTCGTAGAGCTCGAGTGTGACTGTTCCACTTCCCGGTGAGTTGAAGTGCACCTTCGATCCTCTTACTTCCAGTTTTAGAGGTGTTATCTGAGGATTGCTTTCAGTAATCCCGGTTTTCATCGGTTCAACCGACTTAACGTAGTACAACTCATCGTAAATCGAGTAGGAGACGTGCCCGTAACCGTCGGTGTCGATGTGGAAGGGATTAACCTGCCCGAAACCCTTGGCCTCATTGGGTGGCATTGAATCCATCGGAGTCCACGATCCACCATCCTTTGTAGCATACCAGACTTCGTTAGTCCAGGCCAGATACGGTGCGGTCCAGGAATACCACATTATATGAGGCGTACCTGAAGGATCTAATGCAAGGGATGCATCGACCCAGTTCTGGTCCCCGGAGGTGTTATCTGCTACGCATTCTTCAATCCAGGTTCCGCTTTTGTCGGTGGCATAATAGATATCGTTGAGGTTTTCATAACCGATGTGGAAGTTACCATCACCATCGCGTGCAACGGAAGGCTGTCCGCCTTTAATGCTGAGGGATTCTTGCATCCAATCATATTCTCCTTCTCGTGTAGCGTACCATAAATCGTAGTCGTCGGCTTGGTAGAAGACGAGAGGAACATTTTCACCATCGAGAAGAAAATCATAACCCCTTAGATGGGTGTACATTGAATCCTTGATGGACTCCGAATGAAAGCCTTCCGAATCCCGCCATCCGTATCGGATGTTGAAACCGTCATCGTTTTCTTCCCGGTAGACGATACGAGCAATCCCGTCAGAACCTACCTTGACCAGGGGATCCATTTGCAGAAAGGGATCATCGGTCAGGTTGAGGATATCGAAGATAACTGAGGAATCGCATGCAAGGTAGATATCCATATTACCCATATTGCCAACCTGTGTATACGCTATCATTACGTCGTTGGAGGGCGTGAAGTCGAAACTGAAGCGTAACGCCTTGTACTGGGATATCTCGTCAACCGGATTGACAACCCAGTCCTCGCCGTCCGGTGAGGCAAACTTCAGGATATTCACTTCATTTTCCGGGCAGTTCGAGTAGTACAGGATGCGGGGTGTTTCATTCCTGTCGAGCGTGAGAATGGGGTTGCGGGGTGCTAATCCGGATCCGTCGTCAAACGGTTCGGTATCCCATTCAACAGCCGGGATAAACGCTGTTAATGCGAATAAAACAACCAGGACTTTCTTCATACCGACCTCCTCGGTATGTTTAACAGGGGCGAGGGAACCTCACCCCTGTAAATTCTATCTCGTAACTACAAATTTGTCGCTTGCTGTGTACTCTCCGATCTGACCGCGTACGAAGTATACGCCTGCCGGAAGCCCTGCTGAGTTGATTGGGATTGTGTGTTCACCTGCGGTATATCGTCCTGATGCAAGGTTCTCTATCCTGCGGCCCGAGGCGTCGTAGAGGTCGAGTGTAACCGTCCCGCTGACAGGCAGGTTGAGGTGAACCTCAGAACCCCTGACCTCCAGTGCAATGAATTCAACGTCGGCAGGTTCCTCTGAGACCCCGGTCACGATAAGTGGCTCGGCGGACCTGGCATAGAATATCTGGGTTACGTACTCTTCGTCCTCTCGGCAAAAGGTTAGATGACCGTAACCCTCGTAATCTAACGCAAAGTAGGAACCGTATCCGGGGAACTCACTCTTTTCAGACGTTTCAAGAATCACAGATTCGTTCCAGGAATCCTGTTTTTTCCCTGCGTACCATAAGTCGTAAGGTTCTTCTGTTTCGGCATGCATCCAGACCACGTGGGGATTTCCGATACCAAGGTATGAACCATAAACGATCTCCATACCAAGACTCGGTCTTTCGTTTCCGGCTTCGGGTATGAGTTGTTCAAAAACGACCTCGTCCTGCCATGAACCCATCATGTTGGTGATGTAGTGTATTCCAGAGCCACCCACGTCGTAGGCTACATGAAACGTTCCAAGGGGATCAGCCATCGCCGAAGGCCACTCGCTGGAAAGATCGTTGATTGCTTCCGGCATCCAGGCTAATTCTCCGGAACAAGCATACCACAAGTAGCCGTCATTCCCTATGTAGAAAACCTGAGGTAACTGTATGGAACCTCGCTTTAGGATAAGGTCGTAACCTAGGTAATCGTCCTGATACATGTTGTCTGCAACCATTTCACTGGTGAAACCTACAGGTCCAATCCAGCCGTATCGGAGTTCTAGAAAAGCGTCCGGATTATCACCCTCGACGTATACAATACTGGGTTCACCAAGCTGGTTCATCTTGAGCACCGGTGCAAATTGAAAATCCGCATCATCGGTTATATTACTCGTAACAAACTCGCCTGTAGAATCCGAAGCCAGGAAGATATCGGTTATTTCAACGTCGGCTAAATCGGCATAAGCAACAAAGATAATGCCTTGATTGCCGAAATCGAACGAGTAAACCATAGGATCAATC
>WJJO01000080.1 GCA_014729665.1 Caldifarciminota bacterium | reverse complement strand
GCGGGAATCACCATCAATGCCGCGGTAAGAATTAAGGTAAAACGTTTCACTTCATCTCCTTTTCACCAACGATTACCGAATCAATATGACCTTCTGCGCATCGCGCCAGGTTTCGGTTTGCATGCGCACGAAGTAGACACCTGCCGATACCGAGTGTCCGGCATCATCAAGGCCATCCCAGACCAACTCATGGGACCCTGAGGTCTGCTGACCTGAAACAAGGGTTTTTACCTTCTGCCCGGATACGTCGTAGACTGCAATTTGAGTGATAGTAGCAGAGGGAATCTGGAACCGTACTTTTTTATGCCGGTCGATATTTGAACTAAGAATCGAGAGTTCAGGTTTACAAACGCTGGGACCATTACTTTGAGGTCCATATGTATGTTGATTCCTAGGGGCGCTAATGTAGGTATAGGCAATCTCTATTTCAGAAGTATCCCGGGGTGCCCAGAAGGAATTTACATAAAACTCCTCATCCTCGAACTCTTCATTGTTGTTGGCATCGTAAGCCAGCAGTTCGTAGACAAAGGTGTGCAAATTAGCGAAGTTAGGGAGCGTGGTTTCGTCTCCTCCAATAACACAGGGGAAAGCGGGGTTTGAGTCAAAGTCGGGGCTATAGCCCGGGCTTCCATCGAATAGACGACCCCATACCCCGAGAAAAACTAAGTCCGAAGAGATACTTAAATTGCCACTTACGTCGAAAACTTTACATGCGTATAAACCGGGATCAAAACCCGGCAGAGGTTCGCGGACAAATCGTACTATATGCGCATAGGGTGTTGCGTAAAAGGAAGTTGTATATTGTGTGAGTGTACCGTGAACAAAATTATGATCTTCGTCGTCAATGAGATCCAGGGCAGCTTTGGCATCTACACAGCCGAAGCCTATCTCTTCGTTCCATGGACTGCCATTGATAAATGTATCCGGCGCGTAGTCGTAGAAGTTGAACTTTGCCGAGAGTTCCAGAATTCTCTGACAGTCAATATCCCAAAGAGGCTGCCCGGCATCCGAAAGCTCGAAACCCTTCTCTAAAGCACGTGAGTAAAGTAATGAGGCAACACCTGCCGCATGAGGTGTAGCTACTGAGGTTCCAGTCGGCCACTTGTCGTGAAAACCGAGCAAATCTCGAACACCCCAGGTGTAGAAAAGGTTTGTGGGGTCTTCATGAGGATAGTCCGGATTGAAAGTAGAGTTAATAAAAGTTCCAGGTGCAACCACAGACAACCCAGGACCATAATGAGAATGATAAGCTCTAAGTCCAAAGGAATCGATTGAACCTACTGCACAACACAAGTTATACTTGGCGAAACGTGCAGGATACATCAAGTAAGGATATCCTCCACCTTCGTCAAAATCATTACCGGAGGCTGCGCAAAAAGTTACATCATCTTTTAGCGCATTTATCATCTGTTCAAGTAAAATTTCCGATCCTAAAGAACTTCCACCGATACTGTAATTAATCACTGAAGCCCCTTCTGATCTTGCCCAGTGAATTGCGTAGGAACAAAACGAAAGCCAAGGACTAGGCCCAGATTGCCCTAGAAGGAGACTTACCCCTTTCTCGCTTGGATCTATACCGGAGCCTGTACCCCAGCCACCGGCTACGCCAGCGACCCCATGAATATCATCAAGTCCGTATTGAAAGTCGTTGGTATTGGCTGCCGCCACTCCCGTAACTACGGTACCGTGATAATGATCTACTTCGTACACTGCGTAGGTTTGTTCATCGAAAGAAGCGGTTCCCACAACACGACCATAGAATTCACCGCCTGGGGTTAAAAAATGGTCTTCTGAAAAACCTGCGTCAATAATTGCCAGCTTAATGTTGAAATTACCTGTCTCAATGTCCCACGCCTCCGGGGCATTAATATCCCACCAACCGGAAGTCTCATTATGTAAATACCATAGATAATCATCGGCGGTGAAACCTTGTTGATAGTCGAAATTTTCATCTACAGGGTATCGTGCAAAGAATTCCCCGATGTAATTGGGTTCAGCATAGATAACACCAGGTAGTTCCTCTAGTTGCTCAGCAACCCGTTCTATATCCAGACCAGGATCGACTCGTAACAGGCAAACCTGTGAAACGTCGATGTAGGTTTCCCCTGCCTGTGCGTCATCGGTCTTGAAGAGCTTTTCAACGCTTTCTGTCCCGAACGACTGAAGGCTATCCGCAAGGTTTTGATCATTAATAACAACCTGTGAGAAAGGTGTTTCTTCCACGCCGTCCATTTCCAGGATGCCGTGTTGAAACTTCACGATTAGCTCACCGGGCACGTAATCTTGTGCCGGAAGCACTGTAGCCGTAACCACTACGGCTGTTATGATAGCGGAAAGATTGTATTTTTGAAGTTTCATTTCTCCTCCTTAATTATTTATCTTAAATTTATTATAGCCTTTCGGGTTGCCTTGTCAAGGGTACGTGCATTTCAGCAAATAGTTGATTTACAATCTGTTGGAAAAACCATTTTTTCTTTCTCAAACGCAGATTGTTTCCGTAGTAACTCCGATCCTTCCTCCACGTAATGGTACTCTAAGGCGACGGGTTGTAGGCTGTCAGCTTGTAGGCTGTTAGCCGAAAGCGGTTAGCGGTCAGCGTCCGTATATGATTGACAACGCCCTTTAACTCCATATCCTACATACCTATGGAACGTTTAAGGTCTCGTACATGCGTATCCTAGATATCTTCAAACCCAGGGAGAAGGATACACCTGAGAAGATAATAGAGATAGCGGTATTCTCCTTAGGGTCGGCAATAGACTTATACGTGCTTTCAGCACACCTGGCAGAAGGATTCGGCACACCGGCCTGGGAGCGGTTTGCAGGCCGCAGGTCGTTGGTATTCATCCTGGACGAAGGCGAGGTTGCATCCGAGATTCCCTATAAGCTTACCGCCCGCCTGTTCGAGGAGGGCGGGGGTTACGTTAAGCTGGAACTAGACCTTCACAGCCACAAGTTCGACGTGGATTCAGGCATCCTGTGGCACCGGCGGGAGTTTTCGTCTATACTTACCCGGTTTCTTCAAACTGCCTTGCGAACCGATGATCTCGAGGCCCTCAGAAGCGTAACGGAAAGCAGAGACATCTTAAGGCAATTGGGTATCGAGCCCGAACGCTTAGGAGGGGAGCTGAATTTCGGATTTGATAAAGGGTCAATCCTCATTAAGGTCGGCCCTGTACCTGATGCCGAGGGGATTATCAAATTGGGTGAAAAGGCGGCATTCGGCGACGGGATAATATATCTCGAATCCGGGGACACGGGATCCATTCCCTTGCTTGAGAGGTGGTGTTACCGGGAGGGAGCATCATCATGGCATCTTTCCTCGCTCGGGCTCGGGCTCGAATATCTCAACCAGGTACGATCTAACGTCTCAACATCCATGTGTTACCAGTTCGCAAGGTTTCTGCGCAGGATTAACCGGTTTATCCTGAAGGAACGGCGATTTCCCTTAAGGCCAATCGATATGACGAAAATCGAATCCTCATCTGAGTTTAATAATCTGGTTTCAGATTTCGATTCGACTAGCCGGAGGCTTTCTGAGTTACTCCTAGCCCGCCGGGAAGGGATTTCATCAAGAGACCTTTATGCCTTGAGAAGACTCATTACCGGGCAGGGTTTGCTTGCAGCGGCATTGGTATTATTAGTCGGGTTCGCAGGCCTGTTTTTCGGCCTTTCGCAGCTTATTTTACACGGACTTACATGGCCTTGGATCGCAGGTTTATCTGCACTCCTAATCCTGCCCGGCGCAGCATATCTGATTTGGGTTTTCGTGCGGAGGGGGAAGCTGAAGAGGCGGGAGGAATCCGACGGATTAAAGGAGATTAACGATCGGCTGAAGATTCTTGCCGATTATGTAGAATCCCTTGAGGCCGATGAGAACGTACCGGAGGATTTCCGCGAGGAACTTGTGGCCATCAGGTGCAGGGAAATTAACCGCTTGAAATATCTGGTTTCGGAGGTAAGCAAAAACCCGGGCAGGGATTTCTGAAGGTAATACCTTTTCTCCTAGTTAATAAGTCCAACGATTCCGTCACATAGTATGAATAACCTCGATTAGCCGTCAACCTTCTTTACAAGCCCTTGTTTTTCAACTAAAATAAACCCATGGCAGAATCTACCTTTACCGAGCGGTGCGGTGTACAGGTAATCGACGGCTACTCAACGATCGCCGAGGCCCTTAAGGGACTTGCACTCAGGGATATTCGCGTCGTGGAAATCAACCTGAATAATCCCTGGTTCCTCGAACAACTCAATCAGGTTGGGAGCCGGGAGGAGATTGCGAGTATTGTAAAAGGCGAAGGCGTGAAATGGATGGCACATCTGCCTGAAGGTATGGGTTTTTTCGATGCAGATGAAGGGGTTTATCAAGGGTACCTGAAAAGACAGGTTGAGCTTCAAAAGAAGGCAAGGGAGGCCGGTTGCCGGGCCTTGACCGCTCACATGGGTGCCGCACCTTCCTTTGCCTGGTCGGGTTTTCGACGCCCGGGGGTAGAGCTTTTCGGGGACTGGTACAAAAAGACACTTCATGAGCGGCTTCAAAGGGCTGGGGAATTACTCGGCAATTCTCCCTATTTCTCCTTTGAAAACGTCGGGGGGTTCCATCTCGAGTTCGTGCGCGATATCCTCGATAGGGTTGAATGGGGAGCCTATACCATGGATATAGGTCATCTTAAGGTTGCCCACAAGCGTATTGCACATTCTGAGTTCGAGTTTTATACAAAGCACTTGGATGATATCAAGGTAGTCCATGTGCATGATAACGACGGGGAGTCCGACCAGCACCTTGCGGTTACCGATCCGGATTTGCTTAAGCCTTACCTGGATTTGGCAAAGGGATCGGGTGCCTTTCTTATTTCGGAGGTTAGACCTCTCAAGAAGGCCTTGGAGTCATTGGCGACTTTGACCGGGATCGAGCGGAACCTTTGATTGGATAAAGTCCAGAACCTTTTCCCTTTTTTGCCTATCCGTGGGGAGCAGGAGCTGAACCCCGCGGGTATTATCTAAGAATTTTCTTCGCGTGGCAAAGGTCGAAAGCACTATGCCCGATCGTGTCATGAAGAAGCGGCGAAACATACTCCACGGCCTGCGATCGGTGTAGTAGAATTTCTTGATGATAATGTTTTCCCTGTCGAGATGATAATGAATCGGAACGAAGTAGTTATTCAGGGTTGCAAAGAATAAAATGAAGGTCAGCAGGCCTGCGAGGATTGCAGGCAGTATCCTTATGGAGGGGTCATCGCCGGGAACGACATCGAAAACGAACTTGCCGATCAGCAGGATCATTCCCAGTATTAATACGAGAACAATAACGGTTCTCCAGGGTCTTTCCGGGGCGAGGAAAACGTTCCATTCGATTTCCCTCGGTATTGCCGATGTCTTATCCGGGACAGTTTTTGCTTTGTCCTTTAATTTTTCTTTAGCCATGTATGTTAAATGGGCCCGGCAGGACTTGAACCTGCAACCAACTGATTATGAGTCAGCTGCTCTGCCAATTGAGCT
>WJJO01000079.1 GCA_014729665.1 Caldifarciminota bacterium | reverse complement strand
TACTTATTCCATGTACTCAGCTTTTCCCTCAACGTTTTACCGTATGTTTCTATGAGCCTCGGAAAAAGCTGGTCTATCTCGTCGGCTGAGAAACCCTCAGATTCCATTAATTCGTGAACTACCCCTATATCGGTAGCCCCTATGAAAGAAGCGTCCTCTATTCCGCCACGTGTACTAAATACTTCCTCTAACGCATCACCCATCGCTTCCCTTACTGTCCCGCCTGCCTTAAGCAGTGTACCGTCGATATCGAACAGGATAAGCCTTGGGTTTTTCAGGCTATCTGGGCTCATAGTGCAGGCAGACCAAAGAGCCGCAGTCCTCACGAATCTTCTCGGCAACCACCTGGCACTTTACCTTAAGGACTAGGAAGGCCTCCTGTGGACCGTCTATGAAGCTCTCGAAGTTGGCATGCCCCTTTGCTATGACGGCGTCCGCCTTCCGCATCAAGTCCCTTGTCTCAGGATTCAAGGTCTGCCAGTTTATACCGAGATCGTTGGATCCTGTAGAAAGCACCTTGTTTTCGGGGAACCCCAGTTCGATGAGCTCACCTGCTGTGACGTCGTTGAGTATAGGCGCTTCCTTGGCTATGAAATACGTATCGGGTACTGCAAGGTATTCCGCGCACAAGCGGTCTAGGAGAACCTCTCCTGCGTTGTCTACTACATAAACGAGAATCTCGGCATCTTCAAGGCTTTCGAGAAGTGCATCGGAATCGTCGCGCTCGAACTCAGCCTCCCTTAAGAACTCCTTGACCTGATACGTATCTATTTGTTCCTGAGTACCAAGGTCGATTACGTTTCCCAGGGATGCAGCAAGAAGGGCTGTCTTCTGGGGTGTATCGGATCTTTCAACCATCTTCCGGACGAGTGGTAGGATCTCTGCTACCTCTTTATTGTGTTTGATCTTCTCTTCCTTGTATGGATTTGCGCCGTCATGGTAGATCATCTGGAGTAGTCTCGTTGAGTAGAGGTTAGGCGCAAGACTTAGAGGTATGCTGGGGATTTCCTTTCGAGCCTTTGCCAGAAGCTGGTCGTAATCCTCGGAACTAACCTTCATTGCCTTTGCGCTACGTTCGAGTTGTCTTACCAGACACGGTGTGCATCGTGGGTCTGATTTCAAATTTGACCTCTCTGGTTTATTATGATTGTATTCAATCTTTGATCTTCGCCGTCTTCAGACCTAAAACCGATTCAGGCCTTCAGATGTAGCTTACGTCTTCAGCGGTTTCTTTTCTGCTGCCGGGAACAGAACGTTGTTCAGAATCAACCTGTATCCCGGCGAATTCCTGAATACCTCCAGATCGGTAGGAGGATCGCCTATACGGTGTGCGTAATCCTCGGGGTCATGTCCTCCAAGGAAGGTAAACGTTCCCTCACCCCGGTTACCGTGTATGTACTTTATCTCCTCGGTACCCTTCACCTCACCCAGCACAAGTACGTCCGACTTAACCAGATTCCGGTTGAATCCTGTATTCTGTCCAAGAAACTCAGGTACAAGTGCGGTATGGTCTTGAACCAGCATGCAGGGAACCGGATCGAACTTGGCAGAGAAATCAAAAAGGGCGAATACCGTTGCTTCGCCGCGCATCACCGCTGCCTCGCCCACGTCGATATCTGAATGCTCGTAGATATAGGGATTGGTTTCTACGGTAAAGTCGGTGAATGCAAAACAGCGCGAGTAGTCGAGAGTGATATCCTTATCCTGAGGGGTGCCGTCCAGAACCTGGTGGACGATATCCGTTCCGTCCGCTGAAAGTGCGATGTCGTAGGTATCCGTTGCCGAGCACATCGCGAACAGAAAACCTCCTTCAAGAACGTATTTCTTTATCTGTTTAGCAACTGCGAGCTTGAGTTCGGGAACCGTCTCGAACCCCAGTTTATCTGCCGTTTTTCCATTAAGCTTGACCTGCTCCTGGTACCAGTCAGCGGTTCGGTAACTGTAATAAAACTTCCCGTACTGACCTGTGAAGTCCTCGTGATGAAGGTGGACCCAGTCGTATTCTGATAGTTTTCCTGCTATAACCTCAGGGTCCCATAAGACATCGTACGGGATATCCGCATAATCCAGGGCAAGCCTTACCGCATCGTCCCAGGGGTCTGCGGTTGGTGGGACATAGACAGCAACCTTCGGCGCTTTCTCGAGGATTACCGCATTCATGTTCGACTCCTCTATAACCTCGCGAATCGCGGATTCATTTCCTACATCTATTTCCACCACCTTGATTCCTGCAAGCAGGCATTCCTCAAGTGTTTTCTCCGATGAAGGCAGGAGAAACGATCCCCCCCTGTAGTTTAAGAG
>WJJO01000078.1 GCA_014729665.1 Caldifarciminota bacterium | reverse complement strand
TTGATCCTGAAGCTAAGGGGGAAAAACGTGTTAAATTCCGACAGGTACTGGGTGGAAAGATTCAATCCTCTCCGGTGATTACCGATGAAGGCATCATCTACGTCGGCTCGAACAATAAAAACCTGTATGCGATTCGACCCAAATCCCGCGGACTTAAGCTTGCACGCACACCCTGGCCCTGCTACGGACACGACACCCGTAACACCTCAAATACCAACCCGTAACAATTCTGCTCCTCCAACACCAATCCGTAATCAGAAGCACCTGTTATTAACCATAGAGGACACGGAGGGGAAATACTCTGGGCCTCTGTGGTTCATTAAACTGCTTGACGAAGGGTGAACCCCGCGTATAATAATTTACAGGGCGTCTTGATGGTCAGGTATCCGCGTTTTCCATGACAGGGACCGCTATCAAGTATAGTAATGCGAAACAGAGAAAGGAGAATGACATGCGCTATGTGTCTCTGATGGGATTAGCGGCGGTACTTCTTTTAAGCTGTGGGATGTCCGAGGAGGAGTTCAAGGGTAAAATCGGAAGAGACGTTGCAGAACTTTGTCTGCAGGACTACACGGCCGGTTTCAACTATATCATGACCAATGGCCAGATTAACGGAAGCGAACCTGAACCGAAAAGGATACCCGAACTTATCGACACTTACAAGGAAAACGTTTTCAAATCGGAAGATAAGATAGGTCAGTACCAGTTGATTAACGACGCCGTCAACGAATACCCCAGGAACCGCCAGACACAGGCGGCAACGATTCTCATCAGATCAGCCGCGTACAGCTCGGCATACGGTCAATACCTTGCCCTTCACATGTATCAAAGTCTGGGGGACAGCGCATCTGCTCTGAGCGTTGAAGACACATTCAGACGCGACTTCATGCGTACCTTCTTCATGCCAAAGGTATTCGACAAGATATATGCCTCCGCCGTTCCGGACAGTAACTCACTCGACCCGGAAGAGGCCTTCTCACAGGAGTTATTAACCGATTACAGCAAATGGTACATGGGATGGCTGGCTGAGGAGTAAGTTAGAAAAAAACCCTTATCCAAAAATATCCACCGCTTTTCTAAAAAGCACAGGGTCTTTTTTTGCCACCTTTGAATCTGGATTCGAAACCACGAATACGTCACCAAGTTTTTTCCCATCAAGATCACGTTCGAACATAACGAAAGCTATAACATCCGAGTATAATCCTTGGCTAAGAAAATTTGTCAGAGATTCACGAACCTTCACTTTTTGCCGGAAGTCCAAGGCTGATTTCTGAAGCAAATCTTTTAAGCTTGCATCGAGTAAGATTACTACAGGCTCCCCAATCTGTTTTCTTTTGTTGTAAACCACACTTGTAAGCTTTCGGCGTAACTTCTCAGCAATTGTGTTAGTTTGAGCACTGTATGTACTAGAAGGAAGATCAATCAATGTTCCGTCGAAACCTGAATCTATATCTCTTACCTTGAACTTGACGAGTCGCTTATGATTTCGATTACACACAACGAACTCGTCCCCTACATTAAAACCCTTTTTATAACATTCCTCAAAGTAACTGAAACCATCAAGCCAATTTTGCTCACTAAGTCGAGAAGCTGAACTTGCCCAGAGCATCTTAAGATCAAGGCCCGTATTAAAGCTTTCAAGTGAGTATTGCCATCTATAGTATGCTTCAAGTATACCATCACGGTTCAGCTATTGTAACGATGTAACTTCAATCTTAAGATTATTCAAAGCCGGAATAATAAAATCAGCTCCAGGCATTCCTGGTCTGTAATCGAACCCTAAACCTTTTTCATATAATCTGAGAAGGACGAATATTTCGGAAAGAAAACCGTACCAACCTCCTCTCCTGAACCTGTTCTTGTCCTTATCTCTTCCTATATCCTTCTTAATGTATTTCTTGATTACATTGCGGGTATCTTCAGTGACTGTCTTCAATGCTTTTTCTAGCGCATACACGGCAGGCGGATTCAAACATATGTCAAAGAACAAGGGATGAGTATTCCACAATAACGATTGTTGTGATTGCGTATCCAACCATCGTGGATTTAGTAACTTTTGTAATGTTGGACAGTTTTCCCAACATTCCCTCTCCTCTTCACCAAAACGGTAATACCGTTTAATTGCCATGTAAACAATTATAGTTTATTATGTAGTGTCGTCAAGGTTCGCCGGCGAGGTTGTCGCGAAGCGTACACTCGAATGGCGTGTACACTCGTACTACATATTATCCCGGCTCAACCTCTTTGCCTGCCCCGTACTGCTCCGGATTATTCAAAAAAGAGTCGATATCGCGGGCAACCTCTTCGATAAGGTTGTGCTGTCTTACCGCACCTATCCCTGCCGGGATGACGAGAATGCTGAAGGCGACGAATAAACCGAATCCTGCAACCGCCGCCTTGTCCAGCCACTTTCCTCCCCCGACCTCGATGTCCAGTGAATCCGCAACCTGTCTTATCTTTACGGTAACCGCCAGATCGAGACCTGTCAGTTTCGATGCCGTCTCGGCAAGCCTGGTCGAATACCACTTCCTTGCCTGGAATATGTAACCTCGAGATTCTGCGTCCCTGGCCTCAAGGGTCTGAATCTCGAACTCCTTCTCGGAATATCTTTTCTCGAGGTAATCTGCCAGCCGTTCTTTAAGATACCCCTTGCTCGGATAAAACATCTTTCTGCTCAACTCTCTCTCCTTGAATTACCTGATTTTTAACGTTTAGATATCCAAAAGACGTTCTGCAAGTATGAATTGTTCCATATATGCAAGTCGGGAATAACGAAAAAAATCAAACTCAAAGGTTCTCCCTTCTTTTTACCGCTACGCTACAAAAAGGAGGAAAAAAAGCGCGGCCTTCAGGCCGCGCTTATACAGTAGGGGGTTAATTACTTGGTTGTCGGTGGTTTAACGCCATGCTCGGAATCGGTTAACTCCTCTTCGGTAGTGGCTCGTGAGAAGTAGAAATCCACACGGCGGTTTGCATCCCTACCGCTGCGGTATCGGTTATCCCCTATGGGGAAACGCTCGCCGCCGGTCTCGATACTTATACGGTTGGCCGCAATACCGCGGGAACGCAGGAACTCGTATACTGAACCTGCGCGGCGTGCGCCCACCCGAAGGTTGGCCGCATCCGAACCGACACTGTCGGTATGCCCAACCAGAACTACCGTTGCATCGGGGTTATCCACCATGATCTCAACTATCTTCTCAAGTTCCATAATCTGCATCATAGTAAGTGTCGTCGAACCCTCTCCGAATCCGGTGAGGGTGGCAGGATATAACGGCGGAGGGGGCGCTGGTTCCTCAATAGGGGTCAGCGTGACATCGATGAGGGTATCCATTGGTGCCATAACCACAAGGCTTCGTTCATCGTCATGATATCCTTCCGCACTCGTCGTGATGTTGTAGGTACCGGGCGGCAATTCTAATCGGAAGTATCCTGTTATCGGATCGGTCGTCAGGGGATCGATTACGGTGTCCTCTTCGAGCTTTTCGAAAACGACCATCGCCTCCAGTGGTTCTGAGGTTTCTGCATCCTCGACGGTTCCGGCAAGCCATGCGCGCTGGATTTTAGATAGTTTCGTATCCTCGACCAGATTGTACTCACCGGAAAGGATTTCGTCTGCTGTAACCGTCTCGCCGTGGTAGCCGTCCTTTTCAACGTAGATTATCTCGTCGCCTTCCAGTTCGGGCAGGGTGAAGTTACCCAGACTATCCGAGTAGATGACGGTATCTCCTTCGGCTGTCTTGATGGTTACGGCGGCATCAGGTATCGTCTGACCGGTAGCGGAGTCGTAAACCGTGCCTTCAACAAATACCTCTTTTTCAGGAATCAGGTCGCCGCCTATTGCAAGACCTGCGTATAAAGACATGGTTGAACCGAAGTTCATGGGATCGGCACCGCCTGCTACGGTAAACATCAAGCCGAAGCCTTTATTCTTGCCCATCATGATCGGGAATCGAACGCCCACACTGGCATGCGTTCCGAGTCCTGCAAGTAAAGTGTCGGCGTTCATAATGGTAAGACCGTAGTCTACGTTGAAGTCGGCAAACAGGTTCAACCAGTTCATGGGTGAGGATTCAAGGCCGATACCCGAGACTATGGTCTGGGGGTATTGCACCGCTACACCGTCCGAACCGCCTATCATGTGCTGGCTTCTGTACCAGTATCCGGCATTGAGGTGCCCGGAGAAGTACTGGGATTCGACAGAGAAAAGCAGCTTACCGCCGAACTCGGCGCCTGCCTGGTTGTAAGGATTATATCCGAGATAGTAAGCCATCGAATCGTTGTTTGTCTGATCCATCTCGAAAGGCAGTGTCATAAGGAAGAATCCATCCAGACCAAGTGCGATTACCGTCGGCGCATCGAGGGGGGTAAAGGGAATACTACCCTTGACGTGACCGCCAACATCGGACATATCAAAGACACTAACACTCGTTCCAAGATCAGGATCGGAGGCCTTGATGAAGTAGGCGTTGCCGAAGATACTGAATTCAAGATAGTGCCATGGAGTAAAGCCGAGACTGAGTCTTATCGGATTGGCGGCCATCACATCGAAGGTATCCCTTAGGGTATCACCAGGAGTAGAAATGGTGTCGAGGATTATAACATCCTCTAGATATCCTTCCAGAGAGGGATAAAACCATAGATATCCCATATCCTCGCAGCGTGCTGATGAGACTAAGTTCGTCCCACGGGTCCCGTATAAGGTGGGAAGTGCAAAGGCAAAACTCACTGCGATAAGTAGTACGACTAGAGCTCGCTTCATTGGACCTCCTCAAGGTCTATTTCCTTTCCGGTAACCAAGGAAATGCGTTTACCGGGGTAATGAATCTCCTGCGTTACTCTAGGGTCGTATGTTTGGACCACCACCTGTTGAGGGGTGGTTACATTCACTGTAGCATGCCCGTTATCGGGTATGTTATCAATAAGATAAGCTCCTCCAGGATCACAAATCATTATTGCCACAACGTCGACTGAAGTCGGGTTCCCGATAGTCGAGAGCCCTACGGTTCCAATTATTGAATCGGAATAGGCTGTAACACTAATTGATCCAAGATCAATCATAGTATCGGCACTCCCATCCCACTGGAACAGGGAGTTTTGATTAGCGGAACCCGTTTCGGAAGGTTCCGTTCCCAAAAGCATCATATAGTCAGCGCCGATATCATTCGGTGAGTAACTAGGTGCCGTTGGCCAACCTGTAAATCCTGTACTATTATCTTGATCGGTATCCAGATAGATACTCGCTATTACGTCTGTAGCCGGATCGGATATCGGGGCGTGGGTTTCAACCTTGAAGGTCAGGTTCTGCGGCAAATCCGTATTACTCAAATAAAGGTTCATTCCATTATAGTCAACACCGGCTTCGTTGGGATCGTCTTCAACCAGAAGTAACCAATCCCCGGCCTCTTCCACAAAACCGAAAACCTCTCGTTCACGGCATCCCGGGAGTACGATCAACGCAACAAGTATGACTGCAGCAAGAGCTGCTAAAGCTTTTCTTCTCATCATTTCCTCCTTAACGAGCAATGACTATCTTGGAGGCAGCACCTCCGTCATCCGCTCTCAGTTCCAGGAAGTAGACCCCCGGTGATACCGGAAGTCTCCTTTCGTCTGTAAGATCCCAGATAGCGGTATACTCACCGCGAGGGATCTCCCGTGTTAATAATCTGCGAACTAACTGTCCACTTACGTTGTAAACAAAAATCTCAATCTTTGTATCCGAAGGTGCCCCGTACTTAACCTCGACCTCCTTTGCATCGTAATCGGCCATAGCCGGCAGTATAAAGTACTCTGAAGGCAGAGAGGCAAGAACTACAGTATCGGTTGCCGTGTCTGATCCGTCACCGTTGGTTGCCGTGAGTGTTACCTCAAAAGAACCTGCGGATGTATAGGTATGAGTCGGGTTCTGTTCGGTGGAGGTTCCGCCGTCGCCGAAATTCCATGCCCATTCTTCAGGATCTTCTGTCGATTCATCCCTAAACTGCACGGTCATCCGATGGGTAAAGGGCACGTAGCCTGAGGAGGGATCCGCGATGAATGCCGCAACCGGCGGATTGAGTTCGTTAACCGTGATATAGTTCGATTTGGTCTCGGTATTTGAACCCTGTGCATTGGTCGCAGTCAGGGAAACCGTGTATGTACCCCCGCTGTTATAGGTGTAGGACGGATCCTGATCCGTCGAGGTTCCGCCGTCCCCGAAGTCCCAGGACCATGAGTCGGGATTTCCGGTGGACTCATCTGTAAAGTTAACGACCAACGGAGCATCACCCGAGGTAGGCGAGGCGGAAAACTCTGCTGACGGGGGCTGCGGAGCTGTACCCACGTTTATGTAATCGTTGCGTGTACGTGTATCCGAACCGTAGGGATTAGATACCGTGAGGCTAACCGTGTAGGTTCCGGGATCGGTGTACTCGTGGGTAGGACCAGGGCTGGGTGTAGTTGAGGTATTCCCGTCGCCGAACTCCCATGACCAATCCGTGATTTCACCGGTGGATTCGTCTGTGAAGTTTACGGTCAAAGGTGCATCACCAGAGGTAGGGGCGCCGGAAAACTCCGCCGTCGGTGCGGAAGCGCCCACCGATATATAGTCGGCCTTTACCTCGGTATCCTCACCGTCTGAATTGCGTACGGTCAGGGATACGGTGTAGGATCCGTCAGCTTCATATACGTGAGTCGGATTCTGGGTAGTCGATGTTCTCGAGTCACCGAAATCCCACTCCCATTCTGTAGGATTGCCCGATGACAGATCGGTAAAGTAAACTGTAAGGGCGGCTGTCCCCGAACGCGGATCGCCTGAGAAGTCGGCCACCGGGACAGCGCCGGGCCGCTCCGGCGCTTCGATGTTTACTACTCCGTACTTGATGACGCTGTAATCGCCAGGCATACCTTCAGGAAGTACATACCAGGCCGAAGTAATGGGATCAGGGCTACCCCCACCCCATCCGAAATTCAGATGCCACTCGTCATCGCCTCCGCCCGAGGGTTCGCGAAAACCGTCGCACACTATAGAATGATCGCCTGTACCATCGGATTTTTCTATAGAGAGTTGTGCAGGCATACTGTCCTTCATATTCTGCTCAAGGGTAGGATAAAAATCGGGTAAATAATCCTCCATTGGATCGGCGGATATGAAATCGAAAAAGGTTTTAAGGGCGTTCGCACAATCACTAGTAATCGCCCCGGAACCCTGGCTGGTGTAATCCATCTGAACCGAAACACCGCAGGCATAGGAAATTGCAGCGGCCATGGCATTAGATGGAGAACCGTTGTTATAGTCGATGGACGGTATCGATGCAGTGGTAGCGTCGATATAGATATTCCTTGTATAGGTTAAGTAATCATCTGCACTGGTAAAGGTAACAGATTCGGTATACTGCCAGAATGCAACTATCATACTCATAGCGGTAGCCACGCATCCGACAACGCATCGGTTCGAGGTCGCGGGATCTATGGGGCAGTCGGCGTTATACGGACTACCCTGATGCCATGTCAACTCCACCCAGCCGCCGGTTGATGTCTGCCCTTCAGGCGGCCACGAATCACCGGGGGCAAGCTCGAGGATATTCCCTGAAAGGTATTCTTCCCATTGAAGGTGATTTTCTTCAATACGCTCATGCGGCAGGGCATCTCGCGCTGACATCCTCATATCTATATCGGTTCGCAGCATGTAAAGCATGATATTATTGGGGTCCTCATCCCAGGGGAAAGAGCCGTGGGTGGAGTAGGCGATAACCGGAACCAGGTCGGTATTCCCGGTTACTACGATGAAACCCTCAGGGGCGAGATCGAAAACCCAGGCCAAAAGCTCGTTATCATCACTATATAGGGGATCCGGGGTTGAACCGGCCAGCCTGAAGTTTGAAATCGATACCTTCGCCTCGTCGAACGTATAATTTATCACCCCGGTCTTGACCTCCGCGACCTGTGCCGCAGTGCCGGGATTGACAGGTTCTGCAAATAAAAAACTCGTTGAGATAACAAATAATAACAAGCCGACTACCTCTGCACTTATCTTACGTTTTTTTTCAAAACTATTCATCAAACCTCCAACTATTTCTCCTTTATTCCCCCTCCTGCGTGTAAACTAATGGTCTCTCAACCATAACCTAATAAGTGTTAATATAAGTCTAGCGATTTAGGCGAACTTGTCAACCCCCTTGGGTAGTAAGGTCTGTGCAATAAGGTTCTTTCCGTTAACTCACATGCATTGAATCGAAGCACAACACCTTCCGGTCATTTTCGGTTTAACAGAAGCATTATCTGATGCGCTGAAGTTCATGCCAATCCAGTTTTTCCTTGCCTATAGCTATAATCTGATTTGAATTAAGGATTATCTGGGGAATCCCCTCCTTGGAAGAAATCTTCTTCTTGATGTTGCAGTTCTTTAAGAGCAGAAAAGAAGGATTAACATCCCACTTCTCCATGCCTTCACATTCGATCTCAATGTTATTCAGGCAGTAAATCCACATGCTTCCTCCTGGGTTTGTTTTATAGATAAGTGTATCGGGATAACGATGCGCTGTCAAGTACGCATTGGAACTTGAACCACAAAGGAACGGCTGACGACCACCTGGGAATTCTAAGATTACAAGATTAAAACACAGGGAAACAGCTAACAGCAAACGGCTTACGGCTACCGGCCTGCGATGGACGAAATACATTCAGTTCTTTATCGATGGATGACCGAAGGGAATAATCTGTAACCGTAGGAAACCGACCGCAGGGAAATCCTTATCTTCTATTTTTCCAATCTTACAATCAATCAGTCCATGCCCCGCCGACAGTCAGGCCGTAAACCCTTTCAGCGCCTGCATCCAGCAGTGTCCGGGACGCCGATACGAGGGTGGAACCTGTGGTGCACACGTCGTCAATTAGTACGAATGTTCGATCGGTGACGAATCGTTCTGATTCTTTTCTCATGCTGAACGCCCCTGAAACGTTCCTGCGTCTTGCGTCATCATCCAGTCTTGTCTGGGTTTTAGTCATGCGGTTTCTTCTGAGAATTGGATAGACAGGGATACCGG
>WJJO01000077.1 GCA_014729665.1 Caldifarciminota bacterium | reverse complement strand
GGCCTGCAGACCGCATTGTCCGTGCTGTGGGAAGGGCTTATCGATAAGCGTGTTCTGACTGCGGAAAGGCTTTTGTATCTTCTCTCCGTGGAACCGGCCCGGATTATTGGTGAGGAGATTGAGCTTAAAGAAGGCGCAGATGCAAACCTTTTCGTGTTCAACCCCCAGGAGACCTGGACGTTTAACGCCTCCAGCAACCGATCCTTATCATGCAACTCACCCTGGTTCGGAAAGACATTGAAGGGCAAGGTCGAGCACGTTTTCCTTGGGGTAAAGCGCTTCGAGTTTTAGTTAAGTTCCAAATGGATAGGCGTATTCGGTTGGGGAAGTCACTTGACATTAACTGAATAATAGTTAGAGTTATTTAGGAGGATGTGTATGGATAAACGTTGTAAATGTTTATTAATTCTTGGTGTGCTAATCCTTAGTACAATAACTTGCACGCATGATGGAACCACTACTATAGAGGTTGATCTGGATACAACCTACTTTCCGATTAAAGAAGGATATGCATGGATATACGAACGGCATACACATGAGGGACATACGGGCTATGAAGAGGATTATTACGATACATTCACCATCTCCGTGTATGGAGATACCAAATCACTCGAAGGTGGCGAGTTTCTTGATATTGGCTCACATGCTGAAATACAGAACGGGGAAATAAAAGTATGGACGACTACTATTCCGTTAAATCCAACTTCAATAGATTCATTCGAGGATGATAAGTACAAGATTGAAATTACACCTTCTGGTGAAGATCTCAGGCTATTCGCAATTGACAAAGACCCATTTTATTGGCCGGCTGATTATGAAGTTAGACGTAAGAAAGGGATCGGTGCAATGTGGTAAACTCATTATGAGGGATGGGATCTTCACCATATGATGTATGTACAGGATAACCTTCTTTACTTCATCAAGGGCACCGATACCGTTTGGCGATGCGAGTAATGTGCGAATCAGGGCAGCCGCCTGCTTTAAGGCGGCACGTACCATTGACGGCCTGCTCGTCGATATCCGGGATATCTATAAAGAAAAGGGCAGGGCAGGACTGCTCACACTCGATAACGTGGGGGAGAAGCTGACAGGGGTGATTGAGGGATTGCTGAGGTAAGACTCCACTTGACAAAAGCTATCTTATAACTAAAGTTATTTAGGAGGATGTGTATGAAATATTGTTGGATGGTTGCGCTTTTTGTGATAATCGTATTTTCTGGATGCGAGAGTGTTGAAAACAATCTAGACGATACAATAAACCAATTAGACACAACTTACTTTCCCTTAGGTTTAGATTATGAATGGTGTTACGAGTACTGGAATAACGGCAAGTGTGATACAATTACAATCTCGGTGAAAAACATATCCGAGAATTCTGACAAATGGATAGAATACCACCTCACCGGCGGTTCTAGTGACTATTTTATTGACCTGAGTAATCCTGCTAGAATCAGGGATAACAAGGTAATACTCTTCGATGATTTTGATACTGTATCAGCAATACCTGATAGTAATGACTTGGAAAGTAACTACGTTGAATATAGATATGATACCTTGCACCTTTTCTTTGACTCCTTAGATGGTGACTATAATTATCATTACTATACGATGAGGCTTAAAGGGATTGGTGTTATTAGACAAGGTTATTCAGAATGGGAATTTTGGCCGTATGGGGACAAAGTTAAAGATCGTAATTATCGTTTGTTGTACTTTCTGAAAGGGGATACAGTATGGAGGTAGGAAGAAAATTTCTAGTAATATTCTTCGCGGTGTCAATCCTTTTCCTGTCGTATTGTGAGGAAGAACCATAAGAATCATTTGAGAATCCGATATTAATATACCCGGAGGATGGGGATATTTTTTCTAACGAACCGCCCCAGTTTATTTGGTGCGAAGATACAACAACGGATGGCTACATTCTATTAATCGTAAAAGATGACTTTAAACTTGGTGAGTCTCTACTCAGGGACACTGTTTATGATACAACCTACTCGATGCCCCAGGAGATTTTCAATAATGCCGAAAACGGGAAATACGTTTGGTCGATTGCACCTGTTTTAGACTCAAGGCAAACTGGTTGGTGGGAATTCCGAGCATTTAACATTGATAAAAATTTACCTAATCCCCCTGTGTTATTATTACCGGTTGATGGAGCATTTTTTGATAACGAACCACCTGGGTTCGTCTGGAAATCGGATTCTTTTGCGCAGTCTTACCT